>JALSOU010000056.1 GCA_026986305.1 Thermoplasmata archaeon
TGCAATAGTCCACAGAAATGAGGAGAGCGCTCTTCTTAAAATAGATTTAAGAGCATACGGAAGCGAGGTGCACATAACAGGTATGAGATTCAGGGCCATGAAGAATGATACCATATCAACACTCAGTCTCTATGAGGATGATGGAAACGGAATTTTTGATTCTGGTGATAGATTCATAGTCTCAACCGATTTTTCAGGAGATTATTGCAGTGTGAATCTCAGTATGTCTATATATGTTAACACAAACATGACCCTCCTCGCCACTGCAATACCCTCATCTTCCGCAGCTGCAATGGACCCTGTGGGCATATATCTGCATGGAATAGACCTTTCAAGCGGATGTTCCACCATAATATCTCATCTAAGCGGAGGCTCATATCTGGATCAGATACCATCTGAGCCTAAAATAGATGGAAGCTTTCACGATTGGGATGGAATATTGAAGAACGAAGACCCTGCCGGGGATGTTCTGCCTGCGGACAATCCGAACATAGACATAGCTGAATATTCTATATGGCCTCACAATGGCCTTTACTTCTATGTGGATGTGGACGGCAACATGCTGGGTGGAGAGGATATGCCCTTCATTAAACACAGGCCAAGGCCGATCACTGACCATGACCACGACGGAATTCCAGATTCTCAGGACCCATATCCATATGACTTCAACAATGATGGAATTCCCGATAATGAGAGCTATGTTACTGTCAATGGAGAGAAACTACCTGATAAAGATGGGGATGGAATCCCAGATTATCCTTATGGACCTGACAAATGGCTCAATAACACAGAAACGGGAGTACACCTTTACATAGGACCTGTAAGAATACCCATGAAGGCAGGATACGATTATGTGATGCTCTTTGTGGACATAGATGGAAATCTCAGCACAGGGTACAGGGCTCCGTGGCTTCCCATGGGCGCAGATTACCTCATAAGAATAGAAGGCAGGGATATGAGGATAAACAGCTCAGCTTTACTCGCCTTTACTGGAAATGACCAGCACACATGGAAGTGGAGCATTGTTGAGCCTGCTCAGGCTGCGATGGGAGAGCATGAGATAGAGTGTGGCCTGAAAAATCTCTCAGTAAATGGAAACAGCTCATTCTTCATATACACAACAGACTGGGAGAAGAACAGGGATATGGGCGATGGAGTCCTGCATGGAACAAGGTCTTCCGAGGAAGTTTCTAGCGACGCAGAAGGAGGTACGGTGACCAAAACACTGCACCTGCGCTCCAAAGATAAGTTGAAAACCACCACTGGAAAGAATAAAAAAACTATTGAGATATCCAATGGAGAGGAGCACACATGGGTGCAATGGAGACCGTTTTACACAGATTTTCACATAATCAACAACCTGACCGTCTATCTTTATATGAAGCCAACAGCCGCAAGCGGGATATTCAATCAGGGAAATCCTGATGTAACTGTGTCTTTGTATCACAATGGAACTTCCATAGGTTCAGCCACAGTATCAGACATATCAAGTGAGGGGTGGTATGAGTTCAACATCTCTGTTGGAGACCTGCACATACCCAAAGGTGAGAAGATATCCATTAATGTCTCTGTATCCAGCGCTGCAGCTGGAATATTCGGTAGCGACGGCTATGTTGACCTGTATTACAACTCAAAGAAATACGACTCAAGGATAGTCATGCCCACTGATACATATGTAAATGTTGAAAGCATAGAAACCTACAACTCAACCTCTGAGACTGAGATATTTTACGGTGGAGAAAAGGTGCACATAGTTGCAAACATCTCTGATCCCTTTGGATATAATGACATATCTGGCGCAGAGATAAGCATAATAGGTCCTGATGGTAATGTCCTTGTTCAGGGAGATTCCATGGATTTGGATGGAGGTTCAGGTGCAAATGCCACATTTTCATACGATTTTCAGACAACAACAGATGCAAAAGGCGGGGAGTACAGCATAGAAGTCACAGGAATAGAGTCAAACGGAGTTACAGATACAGGCTATGGAAGGTTCATAATACCATCGGAATACGGGGTTTCTGTGTATCCAGATCAGACCAAGGAAGGGGGGCCGAATGAGGTTATAAACTTCAATTTTACTGTGGAGAACATAGGGAATATGAATGATACATATGATATAAGTATCACAGCATCACAGCACGGATGGAGCAGCGAGCTTTGGAATGGGAGCGAGGAGGTCGCCTATGATTCAGATGGCGACGGGGTATTTGACTGGGTTAACCCCTCTTACGATGCAAATAAAGACGGTCACCCTGAGTTTTTCATCCCCTCTTTCCATGATATCACCCTCACTCTGAAAAGGTCAATACCATCTGATGCGGACAGCACCACGGACACTGTGAGCCTCATCGCGCTCTCCGAAAGCAACAGCAGCGTGATTGATGGAGCAAAGGCAACCATAAACTGCCCTTACCCATACAACAAAAAGACCCTTCACCTCCATTCTGATGACAGCATGGATACATTCACGGGCAGCAGTCAAAGCACCGTCCAGATAAACAACGGTGCATACCATATATGGACCCAAAACCCTCCTTTTGCACTAGATTTCAACATAAGCTCATATATCTCGGTGTATCTCTATGTGGATCCTGAGAAGGCCACAGGCATCTACAATGAGGGATATCCGGATATAACTGTAAACTTGACCTACAATGGTGGCGAGATCGGAAGTTACACCATTTCAGATGTGGAAAACAGAGGGTGGTATGTATTTACCATAGATGCTGGGGGGATGAGAATACCCTCCGGAAGCTCCATAAGTCTAAATGTCTCGGTTTCAAGCGCAGGAGCAGGTCTTCTCGGGAACGATGGCTATGTGAAGATATACTATGATTCTCAGGATTATGATAGCAGGATAGAGCTGCCTACGAATACCGTGGTGAAGGTGGAGAGCATAAAAACATACAATCAGAGCTCTGAGACGGATGTATTCTCCTCAGGTGAGACCGCTACTATTCGTTCAGTGGTTTCTGACCCCCTCGGCGCTCAGGACATCTCTGGAGCTAAGATAAGCATAATATCTCCAAACGGCACAGTTCTCGTAAATGACGAATCTATGGATATGGAAAGCAGCGACAGCTCCAGCCCTGCCGCATGGAATCAGTACATCTACAACTACTCAATACCTGAAGATGCTGTTTCCGGTGAATACCTAATAAAGGTAACCGGTGTGGAGAGCAACGGCGTGATAAATCAGATGTATGGGAGATTCTTTTTGCCCTGCGGGGTCTCTTTGGGCCCAAATCACAGTGTCAATGCCAGCTCCCCCTCAACCGTCTATTTCAATCACACAATAACGAACACAGGAATGGGTGCGAACATCTTTGAGATAACTCTAATCTCTCAGAATGGATACAATGTAAGCCTTTACTCGTCGGATGGCTCTCTCATGGGTTATGATTCAAATGGAGATGGTGTGTGGGATTATGTCAATCCTGATTACGATACGGATGGAAACGGAATGCCAGATACAGGTCTGCTCAGGCCCGGGGAAAGCTTTGAAATAAAGGTTGCTGTGCAGATTCCTGAGAACGCCACAGAATGGGAGAATGTAACCGTTAGTGCAGAATCCCTATACTCTTTCTGCAATGACACAGCCAGAGATACTGTTCATGTGCCTGAATTCTCTTCAATCGCTTTGCCTCTCATTTTTTCTATTGCGGTACCAATAGTGGTTTCAAAAAAGAAAAACATGAAAAAGAGGTAAGTGGTTTTAGTCTTCAAGAAGCTCGTCTATGTCGAGTAGGTCATCATCGCTTTCCTCTGTTTCTGCCGTCTCTTCGCTTTCTCCCAGTTCTTCACCAGCTTCCTCTGTTTCTTCACCGACATCGAAGTCAATCTCTTCCTCTTCTGAGGGAGCACCTTCCTCTTCCTCTAATTCAGGAATCTCTTCGCCTGCCTCCGGTTCCTCAAGTTCCTCGCCGAAGAGCTCTTCTTCTCCTTCTTCAGGCTCTTCTGAGGGAGCGCCTTCCTCACCTTCCTCTGGCGGTAGCTCTTCTTCAGCTGCTGGTCCCTCGGGAGCAACTGGTCTCTTCTTCCAGAGGAGCATAGCAACTATAATTCCTATTATAAGGCCGAGGATGAGTGCTCCTATGCCTGCTGCGTAGGTCGTTGTCTT
>JALSOU010000057.1 GCA_026986305.1 Thermoplasmata archaeon
ACAGGCATCTTCTTCTGGTCGGGCCTCCCGGCACAGGAAAATCCATGATAGCTCAGGCGCTCGCTTTTCACCTTCCGAGACCAAGTGAGGAGATAAGGGTTGTGCACAATCCTGAGTTTCCTGAGAGGCCTTTTGTTGAGATAAAAAGGATTGAGGATGTGGAGCGCGAGAGGAGAGAGATTGAAGAGAGTCAGGGAGAACTTCTGGATCCACAGAGGGTTCCCACGGATGTTGCAGAGGAGCTGGGTTACAGGTGCCCTCACTGTGGCGAGTATTCCATGCCTGAGGAGAGGATATGCCCGAAATGCGGAAAGCCCAAGATAACAGGAGTTCAGAAATATGGAAATAATCCGTTCACAGACCTTTTCGGAGGGGTGGTTGAGGCCACCATGAGCCAGCTGATACCGCTTCCAAAAAGGGTTGAGAGGACGGTTCCTACCAACGAAGGTGAGAAGGTCATAGTCTATGAGAGCGCAGGTGAGAAGATAAGGATGCTGGATGAAAAAGCCCTTAAAAAGAGGAGGGAGATGAGAAGGGCTAGACCTTATAAAACCATAGTTCCAATAGAGAGAAACCCTTTTGTTCTAGCAACAGGTGCCAGCGAAACAGAGCTTTTGGGGGATGTGCGCCATGATCCCTATGGCAGTCATCCACAGCTCGGCACTCCTCCCTATGAACGGGTTATAGCAGGTGCGATTCACGAGGCGCATCAGGGAGTTCTATTCATAGACGAACTGCCCCATCTCGGAGTCTTGCAAAGATACATACTCACCGCAATGCAGGAGAAGGTATTTCCCATAGCTGGAAGGAACCCGCAGAGCGCAGGAGCTAGCGTTAAAGTTGAGAAGGTTCCGTGCGATTTCATCTTCGTGGGTGCGTGCAATATACAGGACCTTCCAAATGTTCTCTCTCCGCTGAGGTCAAGGATAATCGGCTCAGGATATGAGGTTCTGGTGAACACATACATGGAAGACAACGAGGAGAACAGGATGAAGATGGCTCAGTTTGTTGCTCAGGAGATAGCTCTTGATGGAAGAATTCCGCATGCGAGCAGGGAAGCGGTTGAGGAGATAATAAAAGAGGCGAGAAAGAGGGCAAAAGAGCTGGACGGTGCTAGAAATTCCCTAACCCTGAGGCTCAGAGAGATGGGTGGAGTTGTGAGGAGCGCAGGGGACATAGCGGTTATGGAAGGCTCTGAGCTGATAGAAGCCAGACATGTGAGGGAAGGAATAAGAAGGAGCAGGACTGCAGAGGAGCAGATAAGGGAAAGATATGGATCATATCACGCAGGGGTTTCAAAGGACATAAGCGGATCTCAGAAGGAAATAAGCCCGTATTACTACTGGAACGAGAATGAGCTTCCTCCGGGTTATGAGTAGGTCACAATCCTTTTATCCCACAGCAAATTCCGAGGTGGTGAACCCATGAAACCCTCGCTTTCAGATATAGTTCAGCAGCAGATAAAGAGCCCTTCTCCCATAAGGCAGATAATGAAGATGGCAGACAGGAAGAACATCATAAACATGGGTCTTGACCCTGACGATGTGATATCCTTCGGCGGCGGATGGGTAAATCACGAGGCCCCGGAGCGCCTGAGGGAGATATATAGGGAAATAATAGATGATCCAGAGCTCTTTCACAAAAGCGGAGGATACAGCGCAACTCCGGGAGATATGGAGACAAGAGAGGCTCTGGCTGAGATGGAAAGACATCTTTTCAACATGGATATAGGTGCTGAAAACATAATAGTGGGTCAGGGAAGCACGCAGTTAACACACGACATATTCAAGACCATAGCGAATCCCGGAGATGGCATAGTTCTCCTTGACCCTACATATGCAAATTACGAAGGTCAGCTTATCTACACAATAGGAAAAGATGCTGGGGGTAGGATTGAAGCCAGAATATATCGGCTCAGGGTTATGGACACAGAATCATGGGAGTTCATGCCCGATGTCTCCGATGCGATAGAAAGGCTGAAAGCCCTTTTCTCAGAGAAAAGACCAAAAATACTGCTGTTCCCTGCTCCCGACAACCCCACGAGCCAGATACCTCCTGAGAAATTCGCAAAAGCTGCTCTCGATATAACGCAGGACTATGGAGCCTACCTTATACTTGATTTCGCATACAAAACTCAGGTCTTTGGAAAGGAGCCATCTTATTTTTCATGGTCTCCCCGTGATCACGAAAACCTTATATCCATACTTTCCAATTCAAAGTGGGGCAGAGGTCTTGGAAGGAGACTGGGCTGGTTAGAGGCATCCGAGGATGTCATCGCAGGGATGGAGAGGACCCAGCAGGTCTCAATACTCTGTCCAGATACCCTGCATCAGATGGCGACCACCAGATATATCAAAGAGGCCATAAAGGACGGAAGCCTGAAAAGGTATGTGGAAGAGGTTAAAGAAGAGTATAAGAAAGCGGCTGAGATAACCATAAAGGCCATAGATGATCATCTCGGAATGAGGAGGCTTGTTCCGAAAGGTGGGCTTTACACTGTTATGGATGTTGGAATGGACGGAGATGACTTCGTTAAAGATGTGCTGAAAAATACAGGAGTGCTATTCATACCGGGTAAAGGCTTTGGAGAAAGCCTGAAAAACGCTGTTAGGATATCATACGGGCCTCTGGTGAACAATACGGATAAGATAGTGGAAGGCATGGAAAGGGTAGGAAGGTATCTGAGAGGGTGAGCATGAAGGTCTTCGTAACCCGCAGGATACCTGAGAAAGGCATAAGGATGCTTGAGGACCGCTATGAGGTGGAGGTGAATCCCCACGACAGGGTGCTTACAAAAGAGGAGATAATTGAAGGGGTAAGGGATGCCGACGCGCTCCTCTGCCTTTTAACAGACCCGATTGATAGGGATGTTATAGATGCAGGGAAAAAGCTGAGGATAATATCAAACTACGCCGTGGGTTACAACAACATAGATGTGGATTATGCGAGTGAGAAGGGCATAGTGGTTACCAACACCCCCGGAGTTCTAACTGAAACCACAGCTGACCTCGCATGGGCCCTCCTAATGGCAGTAGCTAGAAGGGTTGTCGAAGGCGACAGATTCATGCGCGAAGGGAAGTTCAGGGGCTGGGCTCCGATGCTCATGCTTGGAACGGATGTTTATGGTAAAACTCTGGGGATAGTGGGAATGGGAAAGATAGGTCAGGCTGTGGCCAGAAGGGCTAAGGGCTTTGGAATGAAGGTCCTCTATTACAGCAGAAAGAGGAAGCCTGAGGTGGAGAAAGAGCTGGGAGCGGAGTATGTTTCCCTTGAAACCCTTATGAAAGAGAGCGATTTTATAAGCCTACATGTGCCTTTGACTCCTGAAACTATGAATATGATAAACAGAGACATGCTGGAACTGATGAAACCCTCGGCATATCTGATAAACACAGCGAGAGGGGAGGTTATAGATGAGCCCTATCTCATAGATATGCTCAAAAAAGGCAGGATAAGAGGGGCTGCTTTGGATGTTTTCTGGGGTGAGCCTCTCAATGTAAATCCAGAGCTCTATGAACTGGATAATGTTGTTCTGGCTCCACACATGGGGAGCGCTTCTCTGGAAACCAGAACAAAGATGGCTGTAATGGCTGCGCAGGCGATAATAGATGTTTTAGAGGGAAGAGAGCCGAAGAACAGGGTTAACTAGATATACGCTATATGAAAAGTTTTAAATTTCTATTTTTGTTATACGAAGTGGATGATGGATGAAGCGAAAGCTAGAAAGAGGTTGAAGGCTATAGAAAGGGAGCTGAAATATCTGAAAAAGAAAAGAGAAAGATACATGAATACACAGAAAAAAGCGCAACGGAGAAATAAAAGTTTAACTAAAAAGAATATAGTATTACTTTCGATTTTAATATCAGCACTCATAAGTGTTTTAATAATGTTCTTTTTCACATATGTAATTACTCCAGAAGGAAATGTCAAAGAAATCAGATTAGTATGTTTTTCATATTCTTTTATTTTTATGGTCTTTATCTCATATGCGATTCTGGACAGATTGCGTGAAATTCCCTACAAAGAAGAGTTGAACGGAATAAACTGCAGAATAGAA
>JALSOU010000058.1 GCA_026986305.1 Thermoplasmata archaeon
ACTGCAGAATAGAAAGACTAGAAAAAGAGAAAGAGAATATCCTTTCAAAATCGCCTAATCTAAAAAAATATAAATATAAAAATATTTTTATATTGAATGAATACTCATTGGTGATATATATTTCAATTGCACTTTATTTTATATTTTTGCCTATCTCAACATATTTGTATCTCATAGGAGATATTCGTTTTTCCTTGTTTGGAATCATCAATCCTTTGTTGGGAGTTATCATGTTATATGTGAAATATCTAGAAGAACAATACTTTAAAAACTGCATCATAAAAGAAAATCTCGGTGTTGACCTGAAGAGGTTGTACAGATGAACGAAAAAGAGGCTGAGAAAAGGTTAAAAGAGATAAGAAAGAAATTGAAGCGTCTAAAAGAGAGGAGAGGCGAATATATCAGAAGCACAAAAAAATTCAAAATATACCTTGAGATACCGGCAAAAACCCGCGAGAATAACCTGTTTTTCTCTGCAATCCTCTCTGGAGTAATTTCTATGACTGTGTATTTCATATTTGAAAGATTTTATGCTCCAGAAGACCTGAAAATATTCACGACACTAACCATATTTTTTACTTTAACATATATATTATATTATGTAAATGAACTTAAAAGAGGAATTCTCGGTGAAAGATACCTGAAGATCATAGACTGCCTGATAGATGAGCTTGAAAATGAGGAAGAGGAGTTATTATTAAAATTTCCAGAGGCAGATAGATGGGTCCCATCAGCAAGACCTTCAGTGGATGAAAAATCCGGAAGTCACCACCTCACACTCCTTATAGAGCTAATATTTTTTGTGCTCTCTCCAACTTTTACCCGTGGAGCTTTCCTTCTCGCATATCTCGGCTTTCTGGGTTCTATATTTATAATCACTGAGGTGAGAAGATATAGAGAGCTGAAAATGTGGGAAAAAGAATGCGAGAAAAGGGGAAAGATAGTAATAGTTAATGAGGAATTTAATTAATGGATTTTCACGCCGCTCAGCTCGCCCATCACTCATCATATTTCAGCTACCTCAGTGCTCATCATCGCGGCGCTCTCCAATAAGCGCTGTATTTTAACCCTTTTCCACCTCAATATGATATAGACCATTCTTTTTTTCTGCTCTGAATCCCACATCTTCAAGGATTCTAAGCAGTTCCATGGCTGTTTTCGCGTGCGAGCTTATCTCTGTGGTGCTTATAACCGAGTTTCCTGACATTGCCATGTAAATCAATAGCTGGTCTGCCAGATGCACATCCACTCCCGCACCTTTTTTGAAGTACTCCTTTATCTCTTTAGCCGCTTTTATTCCGAGCTTTTCAGCAGGGATACCCTTTTCACCCAGAGCGCTCCCTCCTACTGCATAATCCATCCCATTAGACCACAGAACTATGCCAGTTCCAGTGGAAACGCTCTCAGACCTTTCTATCCTTATCTTTGCATCGTATCCAATTAGCTCTTTGAGAGCGGAGCGCTTCATTCTCTCAGCTATATGCTCAGGAAGATTCGCATAATGGACTACTCCTTTTATAGGGCCATCAGGCCTTCCTGTAAGCTTTATTCCCATGAGTTTGGATGGCTTAATCCTCATCTCAATTTCTCCACCGCCTTCCGGGTAATATCCTCTTCTGCTTATTTTCATGTCCAGATCAGCGCCCATACTTCGGAGCGCAGGGAGAAGTAGATTTGCTGTATGGTCAGCAGGCGGAGACCACTTAACATCTGTTCCGCCCCTCAATATCACATGGGATTGATAGTCTGCGTTGAGAAGTGCCGGAAGTATGGCTTGAATCATCAGGGTTATGCTGCCAGCTGTTCCACAGTCAAATATGTACTTTCCACCCTTGGGTTTATCAGGTATGAACTCAACCTCAGTTGAGCCTATTTTCGCACCTTTAACCTCCGCATCGCACATCTCCTTCAACGCGATGAGCGTGGTGAGGTGCTGAGGCTTTAATCCGGGTTTTGGCCTGCCAGCCCTTATGTTCCTTATCCTTATGGGTTCCGAGTGGAGAGCGCTCCAAGCCAGAGCTATCCTGAGTATCTGACCTCCACCTTCACCCATTGAGCCGTCCACGGTGAGCATAGGCGGAAATCCCATTGTTAGATATAGATTTCACCTATTCCGAAATATGTAAATATCAATGCCCTATGCTCTTCTATGCTTGATTTTATTGTTGTAGGTGCAGGACCTGCAGGGTTATCTGTGGCAGAGATTCTCGGAAAAGAGGGGATGAAAACCGCAGTTATAGAGAGAAAGAGAGATATAGGCAGGGCAGTGGAGTGTGGAGAGGGACTTACAGGCCATGAGTTGAAAAACATAGGATTTGCTAAGAAATTTATCTTATGGAAAGGATCTGAGGTGGAGCTGGTTTTTCCAACAGGTTCCATGTTCGTAAAAAGAGATGTTTTTAGCATAGATCGAGCCTCTATGGAAAGATTACTTGCGGAGAGAGCTGAGGCAAACGGTGTGATGATGCGTACGAATGAGGGAGTAATCGGATTAAAGAAGCAGGGAAAATTTTGGAAGATAAAAAGCACCAGAGGCACCTATGAGGCAAGATACATCGTGGGCGCAGATGGGTTTAGCTCCTTTGTTGGAAGTGCGTTGGGACTATACAGGGAGAGGGAGATAATAGCAGGAACCTCTGTGAGGGTAAAAGATAATGAAGATACCGAAGGGTTTCGCTTCTTTTTTTCGGAGAGGTACCCACATGGCTACGCATATATTTTTCCCCGGGGAAATGGATTTGCAAATGCAGGTGTAGTTATCAAAGGAAAGCACATTTATGAGGAAAATGCCAGATTTTTAAGGGAAAATTCCCTGAAAGCGCTGGAACTTAGGGGTGGAGGAATACCCATGTATTTTGTGATGAAATCCATACATTCGTGGAGGTCTCTTCTGGTCGGAGATGCAGCTGGCCTTACAGACCCTGTAACATATGGGGGAATTTACCCCGCTATAATGAGCGGGAGAATTGCAGCTAGAAGTCTTTTAAAAGCCGCCGAAACCGATGCAGAGAATCTCCACACTTATGAAAGAGACATAAGGTCTTCTGATTTTTATCACAGCAACAGCAAAAGATATCATAATCTCGTGTATGGTATGAAAAACAAGGACCTTGAACTCATAGGGGAGATTGCAGGTGGAGGAAATCTTGAAGATATCTCAATAGCAAAGGCTTTCAAAGAGATAATCAAAAAAGGTCGCTTGGCTTCTCTGCCTCGCCTGTTTATCCTCTACAATCACTTTAAAAAGATGTAATAGAGCATAAAGTAGATCAGCTCCGAGAAATATGCGACAAAAACACATTTAACACAGGTAAACCTGTAAAAGAAAAGATAGGAAGAAAATCCAAGTATGGCCCCTATTCCTATGTTCATTAAAGTTGGAAATATAACAGCTGGAAGGAGGAAGAGAACCACCAGCATATAGGATACCATCTTTTTCCCTTTCTCCTTTCCAAGTACGGTGTATATGGTATTCGCACCTGCCTCAACATCAGACTCATAGTCAAGATAGGCAGTTATGTTTGGAGCCACGGTAAGGGCGGAAATAGCTATCAGAATCGAAGGTATGAGGAGACCATTTATTGAATTTATGTAAAAAATATTCATGTCCCATATCCATGTGTGGGAGAAATAACCTGAAAATATTTCAACTCCCGAAGCTAAACCCATTATAATCGTGCCGTAAGCCCTGTTTCTTATGCGTAATGGAGGTTTTGAGTAGATCACAGCCATGAAAAAATACAGAAGGAAGCCTACGAAAACAAGAAATCCCGAGAGAGCGCTCAGAATTCCAGCAGACATCAGAGATAAGAGCCCTAATCTGTGGTACTCTTCAATTGAAATCTCACCCTTAACCAGAGGCCTATCAGGATGAGCTTTTTTGTCTATTTCTATGTCGTAGATGTCGTTTAATATGGTGGTGTAGTGCCAGATAAAGGCTACGGAGAGCGCTGGAAGCAGGAAGTCAAGGGGGTTTGATGAGTTCAGATCTGGCCTGATTAC
>JALSOU010000059.1 GCA_026986305.1 Thermoplasmata archaeon
TAAATATATGCCATCTGAGTGAGAATTGCCATTTCTGTCAGTACTCCCAGAATAAGATGCATCCCAAGAACCCACAACATTTGTGCTGACATCAGGCCTGTTCAGGAAGTCCAGAGGGCTTTCTCCATTTATATTCACCACGGTTGCCTCATGCTGCCAGTTAGCCGTGCCGTTCTCCATGTCATCCCAGAAGAAATAAACAGGGACATAATGCACTATCTCGTTGTTGTACTCAAAGAGGTTCTCGCTGAGATTTGCAGGGTTGGGCATCTCCTGAACCTCTTCATAGTAGTCAAGTATAACTCTTATTGGCCTCGACTGGCCAGCATATCTGGGAACCCATATTATGCTCACAGTGGAAACATTATCAGCGCTCACTCCCACGGAGCTTGTTCCTATTATGTGTTCTCCATCATAAAATCTAACAGAGGCGTATATTATGTTTTCCGAGCCGACATTGTGTACCTTTGCCTCGAGAATATATGAGTTTCCTATAACAATGTGAGCCTTATCTATCGGTTCGCCGTTAACATACAGGTCTGCGCCCACTTTCATCTCAGGATTTGTGTTTATCTCTCCGAACCAGTGCATAACCAGATACGCCAGCTCATACCTCGTCCTGTTGGCAATATCCTGAGGTATGGGGAAATGAGGATGAGCATATACATGCTCCAGCCCATCAGTAGCATTTAAATTAAAGGTAAAGACAACCACCCTATACCCATTGTCATAGCGCAGGCCTATGCATCTGCTACCATCTTTAAAGACCTCATTTGCCCCGTTTTTCGGTATAAGAGCATCGGTGCCTGTGGTCTTCGAGCTGTCCATGGAAAAATCGATACCATGCCCTATGGCATCGTTTGTAACCCCCATTAGTTCATCAAAACCTGAGCTGGCATCTGCATCGTATGACTCTATTCCAATGGCATCTAAGAAGTTGCTTATATCTGATGGACTAGCACCGCTTACTCCATTTGCCAAATCGTTTATGAAACCGTTGCCTATTATCCAGAGACGCCCTCCTGCACTCAGATACTGCTCTATATTCTCCATGTCATCCTTCGTGAATGAGCTGCTGTCATCTTCACCTGTAACCCATATAACTGCATTGTATCTGGACATATAATCGTAATCAGGGCCGCTCTGAGTGGAATTCACAACATAAAGATCGGTTGTTGAGGAGTAATTGCTGGCCGGATCCCTCGCTGAAAGCAGATGCTTGAAAGAGTCCATTATTGCGTATGTCCAGTTATCCTTTGTTCCGTGGTTATTTGAGCTGTCGTCATCATCAACAACAAGGGTCCTGAACCGTACCATAAACTCTGTAACATAGACATTATTGGTTTCATCGGTTTCAGGTATCTCATTGTAGGGGTCCACTTTTACCACTAGCTTGTGCATCCCTATTGAATTAGCATCCCATGTGCCATTGGCCAGAGCTACTCCTCCATTTTTCTTCACATCGACAAGGGATGTACTACCAAGATCGACATCTGCGCCGTCTATGAGAAGCTGGACCCTCACATGCTCGTCTTTCCAGCCATTATTTCTTATGTTGATAGTTATATTTACTTTATCTTTGTAAAGAGGATATTCCGGATCCATCTTTACTCCACCAACAGCCACATCCCTTCCTGTCCTTCCAGAGATGCCTGAGAGCCACTCCAGAACCTTGTAGGTTATCTCTGCCCTGTCACTTGCATATTTTATGGTTGAAAACTCGAAGGAAAAAAGCATGGTTGAGTAATATGAGTCGCGATGGGAAATAGCAAGATCATGGTGATTGCCATTGCTGTCGTTCCAGTATAGAGCTTCCTCTGATCCTGCGCCTATGGGCTTTATGTAGTCAGGATATTTTCCGTTGTCATATCCAGTTGGTCCAAGAAGGACGCTGCTTATGTTGCCTAGAGCAGGGTCAGAACCGTTGACTCTTGGCGGGAGAGCCACATTGGCATCAACGAGCTCTGCACCCATATAATTATTTATAAAAGATTTTATACTGCGATAATTCATCAACCCCTCTCCAAGCAACCACAGCTTACCTCCGTTGTTGAGGAATTTTTCCAGATTTTCAACATCCCCAGTGCCGCTTCGGGTTGTTAGAGAGTTGTATATCTCCTTACCCGTCATCCAGATTACCACATCGTATTTTGATAGCGTGGAATACTGTGGACCGTCATCTGATTCATATGCGACGGTATAAACATCGTATGCATAACCAGTTGCGTTGAGGGCCTCTTTCATGTACTTGCTTGTGTCAAAATCCTTGTTGTGGTCATCGTCAACAAGAAGTATCTTCGGAAGTATGGTTATGTTTGTAGTGTAGTTGTTGTTGCTCAAATCACTGTCTTGAGGGCCACCCACTATCTTTGCATAGACAGAGATATTATGTCTCCCAGCAGGCCTTGGCTCCTTCCATATGAAGGTTCTTGACGATTCTCCGTGGGCAGAAATATAAACAATGCTGTTTTCCTCATTTCCTTGAGCATTAGGGTCGTATATGAGGGTTGTACTCCCATCTGGTTTGGTGTCGTAGATGTATGGCTGAATCTCTCCGAAAGCATTGCCTCTGTTTCCAAATGTAACACTTATCCTAGTAGATTCACCGGTAACTGGGGTTGGTGGGTAGAACACTATCTGACCTATGTATACATCGCACTTATCGTGGCTTGGAGCCCCAACTACTAGATTAAGCACATCTTTGGATATATGGTCGTGAGCATCCTTTGCAACAATCTGTATAACATGGGTTCCAACAGGTGTTCTTGATGAGATGTTCAGAGGATTGCTAACATATTTGTATCCTACATCGTGGTGAAGGTAGATCTTATCCACTTTATTTCCGTTTTCATATACATAAAGGCCTGATGTATAGACATATAGAGTACCTTTCCCGTTATCGGGATCAAAATCCAGATTCGGGTCTTTAACATAAACATATATCCTGAACTGCTTCTGCGTGTCATAGGGTACAGGATCAGGAGAGCTTCCACGATCCATTATTATCGGAGGTAATGGAACACTCACTCCTGAAATCAGATCCCCTCTCCATATAACGGTGCTCCTTGCAGTATCCACAATCATAACATAGGCAGAATTAAGATCTATGCTTCCGTTATCGTATATTAGTTTGCTCCATGTCTCCCCTGTTTTCCACTCCTTCTTTCCATTAAGGCCGTCAGACACGCCGAAAACATAGGTTTCAGAGGTGGAAGGGTTGTTTGAGCTTATAAGATAAATCTTAGTTTGAAAATCTTTTAGAGATTCACCACCCATGTGTGTTATGTTTATCCATGTGGCTTTTGTATTGTTGGATAAAGCGACTTTCTTTGCGCTCAGCTCGAAGTTAGCATAGGTGTTCCCTGTGGGTTTTGGCAGCTGATTCATGCTCAAAAATATGCTTGCGAAAAGAACCACGGTTATGCTAAGCGTAAGTATGCTTCCGACGACCTCGGAGACGCCTTCATCTCTCTTTTTGACGGCCTTTTTCATCCTTCTTCACCTCTTATCTTCCTTCGTATCTCTGTATTTAAACTTTCTCTGGTAATTTGCATTCAGCTCTCTCCTATGTCCATCTCAACCAGAGAGCGCTCCAAAGAAAACATTTTAACATTTCTTATCTCTATCGATACCTTGTAGATTTTTGGATATACATCGGAATTGCTAAGGCTCTTTGAAATGACGAAATCTGTACCGTTGTGCAGTCCGCTCTTTGTTAATGAGGAGCTGAACCATTCTTCCCATGCCTCAGGATATGCTGTAGTTAGGTTTATCCACAGTTTTGACCTGACAAACTGGCTTTCATTGGATATTCCATAATGGTCTTTGTAGGTGTATATCAGAGATGTGTGGACGCTGACAGTGGATGTGCCGCTCTGCGCTTTAGGAGTTCCTATGAGCCTGACCAGCCTCATGTCTCCCATTATGTCGCCGCTCTTGTTTATTATGCTGAAATTGGGGCTCGCCTTCATAACACTACCG
>JALSOU010000060.1 GCA_026986305.1 Thermoplasmata archaeon
TTCAGCAATCTTTCCAACTGTTGTGCCTGCACCCAGTATGTACAGAACATCAGGCTCCATGTTCTCAGCCATGTATTCAGCTATTTCCTCCTTTGAGCTCTCATCGTCTCCGAAGCTCTCCCTCTTGCTTCCCTGCACAAATTCTGGCAAATACGGGACTTTGACATGGGCATAGAGCCTTATTTTGAGCTCATTTTTCCTGTATGCCTCTTCATCGATATCCAGAACCTCAGCGCTCCTAACGCTGCATCTACCTTCAACAAAATCACACAAAAGACTGGCTCCCTTTTCATGGTTTATTACAAAGCATGAGGAGTACATCTTCACCCCTGATGGGATGCCGATAACAGGGATTTTTTCATCAACCGCTGATGCGACATCTCTGGCGGTGCCATCTCCACCCACAAACACGATAATATCCACATCTTCCACCATTCTTTTGCATGCTTCAACAGTATCCTCAGCCGTGGTTTTTCTCCAAACCTCATAAACCACCTCGTGTTCAATTCCCAGTTCCTTGAGGAAATTCTCACCCATATCTCCAGATGCTGTTAGAAAGCTCACCTTACAATCCAGAGATTTCAGAAATCTCCTTGCCATCTCAGGAGAAACAGGCTTAGCCCCCCTTTTCAACGCCTCTTCAACCATGTTGTCAGTGCCTTTTAATCCAACCTTTCCCCCCATTCCAGCCACGGGATTCACTATGAATCCTATCATCTCACTCGCCTTTTAGGGCTTTCAGTATGTCCTCAACACTCTCATCGGTTTTTCTCTCCTCTGCATCCACCTCAGGCTCAAGTTTAGCATATTTCTCCATATCTTCTATAAGAACCCTCATCTTCCTGTGCTTTCTGGCCATCTCCATGAACGCTGATTTGGTATACTTTCTTTTCTTTTCTTCATCTGTTGCTTCCTCAGCAGGTAAGGCTACAGCGCCTTCGGCAGGCTGCTCTGAGACCTCCTTTTGCTCCTCAGACAGAGATTTTTGCGGAGAGCTCTCCGCCTCAGCAACTTCGTTTTTTTCTGCCCCAACATTCTCTGTGTTTTTATCCAGCACACTCTGAGACTTGGATCCTCTATCTATCCCAGTGAATTTGCTATCTGCCCCATGTTTCTTTTTCCAAATGGCTCTTCTGCTGTCTATTGTGGACTGCACAGGCAAGGCAGGCCTCTCTTCGTCAGAGATCGTGATATCTATGTCCTCGCCCACCATCTTCTTCAGTTTTCTTATGCGCACACCCACATAAAACACAAGAAGAAGCCCGACAAAAAGCAGGGCATAGATAATCCACATCGGCACAGAGAGTGAGGTTTCTACCTTGAGTTTAAAATCCTTGGTGACTGTAAGGTTTTTACCATCGCTACATTCAAAATGATAAGTATATGTGCCGTCTTTAAGCTCTGCCCTATACACATACACCTTTCCATCGGTGTAATTGTAGTCATACGGGTTTTCAGGTATCATATCATAGCTTTTACCATCAATAACAACCTTCACATATTTGGGTGGGTCGTTATCGGCGTCAAAGTAGGTTATCCTGAAGACCGTGTATCTATCGGAAGAATATGCGGGTCCTTCCCCTTCTAGAACAGGAGCATCGTTAACTGGGATGACCTTCAATGCAAAGCTGTACGCAGCTACGGTCTTATTATCTTTTATCTCTGTTATTGTTATGTTCTCTACCCCATTCCAGTTTTTTACAGGATTTATAAAGAATTTTCCATTATATATATGGGCTCTCAGCTTATTGCTGGCATTTATGTAAAATGTGCCATTTACTACCTTTGGAAGCCAGTCGTGAATCTTCAGTATGGAAACATTCCCGCAATCCTCCTTAACTGAGTAGTTTACGGCTGGGAAGGTGAAGTTTTCCATCACAGTGGAATTCATGTGGAATTCCCTGCTGAAACTACGGTTATTCCACTCTACCGTGAGGTTGTATGGGTTTTCCATATCTATCCTGCCGCCGAACATCATGACATAGGAAGTTAAAGGGATATAAGGAGCGAGACCATAGCGGACAAGTCCTTTTTTAACAATGTAGCCATCTCTATCCTTTATGGTGAAGCTGGCATTGTTTATCCCATTTCCCCGTGTGTCGTTAACCCTTATATTCAGGAAATATTTCACATAAAGCACTGAGCTGGAATCTATGTGGCACGCTTCTCCATCTATGGTTGAGTTCACCGAGTCCCCATTGGAATAATGGGTTAGATAAAGCTGGTATGTGCTGTTAAATATGCTCACATTCTGAAGGACGAAAGAGGAATAGCTGGTCAGTATACCGTACCACTTATTCCCCATCAATTTTGTGTTTTCCACAAATATGTCGGAGTGAATGAGTGAGAGCCCATACCACCTGTTAAATTCAATAGAGTTATTTAAAATCTTAGCACTGGAGTTGAAGGCAGCCACTCCGAAATCGTTTCTTTCAAAGGTGTTGTTTTCCAAAATAGGTGAGGAGCTGTCTATATAGACGCCTGCCCAGCCGTTCCCTGTAATAACATTGTTTTTAACCCAACTATCTGCGGAATTCTGCAGCTGAATTCCACTTCCCGCATTTCCGCTTATTATGTTCTTCTCTATGGGTGGTTTTGAACCAGAAGCCAGTATGCCGATATCGCCGGATACTATTATATTGCCATATATCATGGGAGACGATCCTTCTTTGCAGTATATGCTTATCCTATCGGAAGATAACATGGAGTTGTTGCTTATCAGACCTTTTGTGCCGTTATCAATGATGATTCCATTTCTATTGATAGAAAATGTGTTATACTCTATTTTAACCGATGAATGACTCGCTATTATTCCTATATCATTGCCTGAAATGCTGCTTTTCTGTATGCTTATGTTTGAGTGCACAGAATATATTCCTTTTTTATTAGAATATATATGTGAAAAATACATTTTTATTGTAGAATTATAAACTGATATACCACTCTCCCTGCTAGTGCTTATAGCATTGCCCTCGATTATTGATGTGGAATTGCTTATGAATATCCCGTTTTTTGTGCTTGAGCTTATGTTGTTGGAAGAGATTATCGGATACCCCCCATCCACATGGATGGCGTCAGCCCTATTTTTATATATCCTATTGTTCGATATTATGGGAGAGGCGCTCTCCGAAACTATGCCATAATATGTATCATGTATCTTGTTAGAGGTGACTATCGGAGAAGAGTTTCTGACATATATTCCTGTGTTGGAATCCCTTATCTCAGTTCCGCTGACCTTAACAAGGTCTGAAAATATCGTTATTCCGGGGTATTCCCCGTATCCGCAGCCTGAAACTACGCTGTGGTCTATGTTCCCTGTGCTACCGTTCTCATATATCCAGATAAACTTGGGGAATATGCTGTCCACATCAAGTATGGAATAAGCTGAGAGATAGAGGCTGCAGTTATTAATCATATGCACCCAGTAAGCTGTTCCTGCCCTTACCTCACTCTCATTGTTCATATAGGTGACATTTCCGAGATCTCCATAGGTCTTTATGGAATCGTAACATCCAGATATGGAGGAAAAGACATCGTTTACTGTGGAATTATCTATAAATGGATAGGGGAAGAGATTCCACCCTTTTTTCATGTTCATATAGAAATAGGGGCTCACGGTGCCGCTAATCTGCACAGTGCTGTTTCTATCTGAGTAAAGCACAAGGGCCTGATGAGGATATATCTCTGGCATGTCGCTGTATTCTCTTATAGTTATCTCCATATCTGAATCCGAAGTCCAGTTTGAATGGCGCCAAACAGCTGTATCGTAAGGTCTGTATGTGCTCTCCCATCCAATAAAGCTCCAGTTGCCATTGCCACCCTCTATGTGTGGAATCACTCTGGTGTTCATGGTACTGTTGAAAACAACCCTCACCTCGGAATCGAGGGGGCTTGAGGATTCCAGATTCTCAGGCACAACTTTTATCACGCCGGGAGCTCTGGAATCCCCTGTCCTGAAACTCCATGTATAT
>JALSOU010000061.1 GCA_026986305.1 Thermoplasmata archaeon
CCTTCCCTCCGACGGTCTTACGATTCCCAGTATTGTTTTCAGCAGAGTGGTCTTTCCAGAGCCGTTTGAGCCTATTATACCAATGAATTCCCCTTTCTCTATGTCAAAAGTGATGCGCTCCAAAACAGCCTTGTCCTCGTATCTCACTGTTACATCTCTGAAGGATATGGCGCTCACCACTCACCCCTCCGCATTTTCCATATCTGGTATGCCTCGGCCACCGCAAGTATCAGAACAGCGATTATTCCAATGGACAGGAGAGCGATTTCTCCTTTAAGGGACTCGATGTCAGATTGCACGGAGTTAATCTCTTTCTGCATATTCGCCTTTTCAAGGGCTCCTGTGATTGCCTGAGAGTTATACAGGAGAAGCTGCTCATAGGTCTCTATCCCAAGGGCTTCTAAAAGAGGGGTGCATGTCACAACAGGCGCTCCGGTATCCTCGGAAATCTGCTGAACGACAGGCATGTTTACCTGATACATGGATATTATCACAGATGCCTTTCCACCCCTTATCTCATCCTCTATCTTCATTATATCTCCTGTGCTGGGCTGTTTTCCCGGACCTTTTGATATGGTGTCTATCTCGCTTATGTTGAGATAAGAGAGCAGATACGAGAAAGCGGGGGTTGCGGTTATAACTCCTTTTCCTGAGTATTCCATGGCCATCTGCTTCATTCTCTCCTCTGTCTGGTTGAGAGAGCTAAGATAATTGCTCAGCCGTTCACGGTAATACTCTTTGTCAGCAGGGTCTACGCGCTCCAATCTCTTCTCTATCTCTCTGGCGATTATCTTCCCATTCTCAGGGCTCATCCACACATGGGGATTATCTCCAAGCTTAGTGCAGTTTTCCGATGCCACCAGTATCTTTTCCTTTGGAATATCTACGGTAAGGTCATCAGCCCATGGCTCAAGCCCCATGCCTATTTCAATGAATAACTTTGAGTCCTCTATGGCCTTTCTGTCCTCAGGGGTAGTCGCATAGGTATGCGGGTTTTCCAGCCCTGTAACCAGACTTATCACAGATACTCTCTCTCCACCCACCTGCTCTGCGATGTCTTTAAGCACATTTATCGTTACCACTACCTCAATTTTTTCATTCTGAGCAGCGCTCACAGGAGCCAGCAGCGATATCACCAGTATGGAGAGCGCAACCCACCTGATCCAATTCATATTTTTTCATCTCAAAGTCCCATTATTTAAAAGTTGCCCAAGTCTTAATAAAGTTTATTTAGCTGGCAGTCTTTTCTTAATAATATGATAGTAAGCATGGCAATAGATAATGAGACGCTTGAAAGGTTTGACAGGGCCATAAAGAAGAAGGGATATTCCTCAAGGTCTGAGGCAATGAGAGAGCTGATAAGGGATTTCATAGGATCGGGTGAGTGGGAATTTGGGGACGGTGAGAGCATAGCAGTGATAACCCTCCTGTATGGAAAGGACATGAAAAAGCATGAACTTATGAGGATACAGCACAGGTACAGGGAGATATCCACCATGCTTCACACCCACATAGATCCTGTGAACTGCCTTGAGGTTTATGTGATAAAAGCAAAGGGAGATAGGATAGAGGAGCTTCTCAGGGATTTCAGGAGCCTTCACGGTGTAAAGGTTGTTAAGTTCGTGAGGAGCGCATGCGAGCTTTAGGAGAAATGCGTATATATGTGATAAAAATGCACAAGCATGCACGAGAAAATCCGCAACATACTTAAAAAGATGTACGATATGAAGGTAAGCGATTTCATGGATCCGAGAGCGTGGGATATGCCTCTACTTGAAAAGGATGAGCCGGTGAGCCATGCGTTTTTCATGCTGAGGTCCAATAACCATGCGTGGGTTGTGGAGAGTGAGAAAAATATGAAACTCGTGGGTGTGGTTGAGAGAACAGACCTTCTAAGAGCCATGCTCCCTCCTGACGCTCTCACATATGCCTACGGTTCGGTTAGCATGAAAATAAAGAACATATTCATAAAAAAAGATGCTAAGGTGGATGATGTGATGACACATAAGCTGATAACTGCTGAGAAGGACATGTTGATAAGAGATGTTATGATAAAAATGAAGAAATATGAGCTTGAAAGGTTGCCAGTGGTGGATAAAAACGGCGTGCTTATCGGAGAGGTTACCCTGAAATCCCTGATCATACACTTTACCAGACTTATGAGAGAGACTTTATAGGTGATGATATGAACATCCTTAATATAGATCTTTACAGCATACTCATAGCGTATATCGGCATCGCCCTTATTCTGGCGAAGATAATGGGCTCGCTCTTTGAAAAATACAGACTACCAGCAGTTCTAGGAGAAATACTGACAGGTGTATTTTTAGGATCTTCGTTTATAAGCATTTTTTCGCCCTCTCTTTCATGGTTTTATAAGGATCCTGAGTTTCATTACCCTCTGGAGCACATAGGACACATAGGAATTCTCTTGCTTCTTTTCATTTCAGGTCTGGAAACAGATGTTAGAACTCTCAAAAAAACAGGTAAAGTGGCTACAATCTCAACAGTTATGGGTGTTATAACCCCATTTATTCTGGGATACATAGCAGGAATCTTGATGGGATATAGCAATCAGACAAGTATGGTTTTAGGAGCTCTTCTAACAGCAACAAGCATAGGTGTTACAGCAAGAACGATGATGGATTTGGGAGTCCTTTCCAGCGATGTGGGTACAGCATCTCTTTCAGCTTCTGTGATGGATGACTTTCTGGGCATAATCGCAATAATACTGGCAATAGGGGCATCTTCAATCATTTCTCTGGCAATAGTTGGAGTTAACATGCTTCTGCTTATAGTACTAGAACTCATGGTAGGTATGCTTGTAATCAAATACATAATGCGTGCTATGGAAAAGATAAAAACAACAAAGGCCATACTCGGCATGTCTTTCGGCCTAATGCTTCTTTTCGCAGCTTTTTCTCAGATGACTGTTCAAGCCGCCATAGAGGGCGCATTTTTTGCAGGTATAATCATTGGGACAACAGCAGAGAGCAAAATAATAAACGACGATGTAAAGGCAATAGCTTATGGGTTTTTCATACCGATGTTCTTTGTATATATAGGAAGTTTGATAAATTTACAGGTGTTCACAAACATGAAAGCCATAATTTTAGCGGTGGTTATAGTCATAATAGCTATAGTAGGGAAGGTGATAGGAAGGGCCGTAGGAGCCAAGATGGGAGGGTTCAACTGGAAGCAGTCCCTTCAGATGGGGATAGGATCAATACCGAGGATGGAGGTGGCGCTGGTTTCAATAATGATTGCGATAAAAGGAGGAGCGGTAAAGGGAGAGCTAGCAGATATATTTCTGGCTGCGACCATGATATTTGTAACAGTTACCACTCTGATAACTCCACCACTCCTAAAATGGTCGTTCAAGGATGAGATACAGCAAAACGGTGGATAGTCGTGTATAAAAGCACGCTTTCCACCCAAATAGGTCCTTTAAGCATCGTTGCTGATGAGCACTTTGTTAAGCAGATAAAGATCGGAAAGGAAGAAAAAGGTCGGAAAAATAGGATAATAGAAAGGGCAGAAAGTGAGATAATCTCTTACTTTTCCGGAAATCTAAGGGAGTTCACAGTTCCCGTTAAACCCGAGGGCACAGAGTATCAAAAGAAGGTATGGAGAGCTATAATGGAGATTCCCTACGGTGAGCTTAGAGCTTATGAATGGGTGGCTCAGAAGGCTGGAGGGAGCCCACGATCTGTGGGAAATGCGCTCCGCGCAAACCCAATACCCATAATAATCCCCTGCCACAGGGTTATAAGAAAGGATGGTTCACTTGGCGGTTTCAGTGCAGGACTGGAGGTAAAGAGGTTTTTGATAGAGCATGAACGGAAGTTCGGGTGAGTATATATTGTCTCTTGAGAATTTTAATCAAAAAGTTTATATAGCATGGTTTTTTTCACTAAAATAAGGTGATATTGTGAGGAAGACAGCCTCTGTCATAATGGTATTT
>JALSOU010000062.1 GCA_026986305.1 Thermoplasmata archaeon
CACTTGTACCGACATCTTCCCTCGTTAGTTTTGCAATTTTTTCAATACATTTTTTTAAATCGTTCATTTTCTTTTCCTCCTAACGGGCTCTGGCATTTCGGACAACGTTTGGCGGGTATCTGAAGTCCGAGCGTAGCGAGGATTTGGGCGAAGCGTAGTGAAGCCAGATACCCGGTTGTTGTCCGAACCCGTAAGGGTCGGAGCATAAGCGGAGAGTCGTGAGCAAACATCTTCTTTATTCCTTTCAGTTTTCATCGCATAATTCCTCCTTAACAAAATTAAGATACTCTCTCAGAATTTTATGTGCTCTTTTCATGTCGTTATTCTCAATCGCTTTTACAGCGGGTTCTATGTATTTTTCAAACAGTTCATCATATAATTTAGGATAAGAAATAGCATTTTTCTCTATGCATTTAGCGTATTTAAGGGAATTCTTATAATAATCCTCTACCTCTGTGGAATAACCCTCTTTATTTAGATACTCATCTCTAAATCTTCTCAATTGATTAAGTTCATAACAATCATCTGGAAGACCACGGGCATAAATTACGACTTTTGTTATGTGACAACCTCCACCACCTCCAGTAACTCTCGCATCACTACTTACATCTTTACCGCAACCACAACAAAACCAATGGATATATCCTCCTGATGAAATATATTTTATATGGGCACAGCTTTTTCCTTCTCTATCACAGGTTTTAGTAAGAGTAGTTACTATTTCTGATACTGTCGCGTAACTACTTACATCTTTTCCGCACTCAATACACATACAGTGGAGGTATCCTCCGGGACTGACATATATCTCATGTGCCGTTTCTTTCTTACATCTCGGACAGTAGGTATATATAATTTTGGTTTCATGTGGGTCACTCATATATTTCCCTCCTTACTTGTCATTTGTTTGCTCACGATTTTGGACAACTCGTTTATATCCGAACTTTTGTTCATATATGCCTCCGATTTGGTGTGATATCTGAACTTAATTTCAGATATACTTTCTTCTAGGTGTTTTTCTTTTCTCATTTTCATCTCACCGCTTTCTGAAATAGAATAAAACAAAGGTATTTAATCCTTTCTATGCGATTAATCGCATCACACATAGCTATCCACCAACTTCTTCAGCATCTCGTAGCTGAACTTCTCCTCTTCAAACGGCTGTTTCCTCATTCTATGGGGGAGCGCCATCTCCGCTGCAAGTATCACATCCTCAACTGTAACCTCATCTCTACCTTCAAAAGCCGCGTTTGTTTGGGCTGTTCTCTCCATGATTATGTCCCCCCTGTGGCCGTCCAGATTGAAATCTATACCTAATCTGGTTATTATCTCCAGCATCTTCTCAGGAGTTTTCACCTCTGGCAGCCTTTTTCTCGCCTTTTCAATCCTATTTCTCAGATCCTCCTCAGCGCTCCTAAACTGTGCCTTGAATGCCACGGGGTTCTCCGCAAATGCGTTCATCCTCTTCATTATCTCTATCCTTTTATCAACATCTCTGATAGTCTCCACTTCAACCTGAAGAGCAAGCCTGTCCAAAAGCTGAGGCCTCAGTTCGCCTTCCTCAGGGTTCATGGTTCCTATGAGTATGAAATGGGACTGGTAGCTCATGCTTATCCCCTCCCTCTCAACCGATACCATGCCCATGGCAGCAGCATCCAAAAGAAGGTCCACCACATTGTCCTCTAAGAGATTTATCTGGTCAACATAGAGTATGTTCCTATGGGCCTTGGCTAAAAGTCCGGGCTCAAAGGCCTTCGTGCCTTCGGTGAGCGCCTTTTCAATATCTATGCTCCCAACCAGCCTGTCCTCAGTAACATTCAGTGGGAGCTTCACTATCTCCATCCTCTTCCATTCCCTTTCAAGCGTGCCTTTCTCGTATTTTTCCCTGCATTCAGGGCAGAAATGCTCTGGATCGTTTGGGTCGCAGTTGTACCTGCACCCTTTAACAACCTCTATCTGTGGGAGTATGTCCTCCATGCCCTCAACAGCTGTGGATTTCCCAACCCCTTTTCCTCCCCTTATCAGCACACCGCCTATCTCAGGGTTTATCACATTGAGAATCAGCGCTCTCTTTAATTTCTCCTGACCCACCATTGCAACCAGCGGAAAGCTTGGAGATCCCCTTTCTTCCCTTCCTTTGAAAGAGAGGAATATCTCCTCAGGTATCAGCTCACCCCCTTCTCCAGCCTCCTCACAGCCTTTTCAACCACTTCTCTGCTGAATTCCTCCTCCCTCTTTCTGGCCCTGTGTGGGAGCGCGTAGCTTGCAGCCACTATGACATCCTCTATGGTGACCTCCTTTCTCCCCTCAAAGGCAGCGTTGGCCCTTGCAGCCCTCTCTATTATTATGTCCGCCCTGTGGCCGTCCACCTCAAACTCTGTGCATAGCTTGCCTATTATCTCAAGGATGTGCGGCGGGGTGCTTATGGACTTCACCCTCTCCCTGGCATCCATTATCTTCCTTCTAAGCTCTTCCTGCTGAGGTCTCCACTTCTCCCTGAATGCCTCCGGGTCCTCTGTGAACTCCTTTCTCCTACGGACGATTTCCATCCTCATATCCACATCCTTTATGCCTTCAACATCAACCTGAAGAGCAAGCCTGTCCAAAAGCTGAGGCCTTAACTCACCTTCCTCAGGGTTCATGCTACCCACTATTATGAACTTTGACGGGTGGGTGAAGCTTATCCCTTCACGCTCTATCACAACCCTTCCCGATGATGCGGCATCTAAAAGCAGGTCCACGATGTAATCGTCCAGCAGATTTATCTCATCAACATAGAGTATTCCCCTGTGAGCCTCAGCCAGAAGGCCGGGTTCAAAGGAGCGCACCCCTTCTTTTAGAATCTTCTCTATGTCTATGCTTCCAAGAAGCCTGTCTTCGGTTATGTTCAGAGGCAAATCCACAACACGCACAGGTCTGGTAAATGCTTCAAGCATGCCTTTCTCATACTTCGCCCTGCACTCAGGGCAAAGGTTCTCAACATCATCCGGGTCGCAGTTGAACCTGCATCCTGTAACCTTTATGTCCGGAAGGACCTCTGCCAGACCCCTGACAGAAACGGATTTTCCCGTTCCTTTCTGCCCTCTTATCAGTACTCCGCCGATCTCAGGATAAATCGCATTAAGGATGAGCGCTCTCTTCATATCCTCCTGACCGACTATTGCTGTGAATGGATACAGCACTCTCTTCTGCTTCTCCTGCTCCTTCATTCTGGTTGCAGCCTCTTTCATCTTGAGGAGCTCCTCTTCCTCAAGCCTCTCCCTTATCTGCTTCTCAAGCTCTGACCTCAATGTCGCCAGTTCCTGCTCCTTCATGCGCAACTTCTCTCTAGCTTCTTCATGGAGCTTTCTCTGTATCTCCAGCTCATTTCTGGCCCTTATAAGCTCTTCCTCCTTCATCCTCAATTTCTCTTCCTCTTCCATGAGCTGCTCTTCCATCCTCCTCTTAAGCTCCTGCTCTATCACCGTGCTGAGCTCCTGCTCCTTCATCCTTATCTCTTCTTCCTCAGCAAGAAGTTCCTGCTCCTTCATCTCTATCTCTGCCTGTATCTTTGCGATCTCCTCATCCTTCATCCTCAACTTCTCTTCCTCTTCAGCAAGCTGCTGGCTCATCATGTCTATCTGCTGCTGGAGCTCCTGTATCTGCTGGTCCTTCAGAGCGAGCTTCTCCTCCTCTTCCTGAATTATAGCCTCTATTTCCTCCTCTTTAAGCAGGAATTCCTCAAGGTTCTCCCTTCCGGGGTCTTCAAGGACCTTCGGATACCTGTGTATGGAGATGTAGTCCAGAATCCATATGAATCCCAAAAATCCGAGGGC
>JALSOU010000063.1 GCA_026986305.1 Thermoplasmata archaeon
ATTAACGCTGAAACTCTCGGAGGAGAAGATGCCGTCTCCAGCCACCTCATCATTTCCGTTTCCGTCGTCCCTGAGATCCACTCTTGATTTTCCAGATATTGCACTAACATCCGCATAGACATTTTCGATGTCGTAATTATCTGAAATCTTTGCGCTCACCCATATGCTATCACCGTAATGGGCAGTGCTTCCTGAGGAATAATGCACAGTGCCTTCGGAAATAACAGGGCCGTGGTTATCCAGACTTACGCTTATGCTCTTTTGCACGGAATTTCCAGCCATATCTTTCACATCAATAGTGCATGAGACTGTACCGCTTTCCTTTGAGAGCACGGTGAATCCATCAGTACCCCAGATTCCATCTCCTGCATAGGCATCTCCGTGCATTCCATCGTCGTAGAGCCATAAATCCCTTCCATTCAGAGAGCCTGTGGAGATATGCGCTGCCTTCACACCTGTGTTGTCGCTCAGTTTCGCTGTAATTCGTATTTTATCCCCGTATCTCGCCCTTTCCTGTCCGTCTGGATATGTGACATCATAAGATTGCACAACAGGTAGATCGTTGTCCAGCGTTATTGTTTGGAGATATGTGCCTTCATTTCTTGACCAGTCACTAGCATGTATCTCAGCCGCATAAATCCCAGAGCCGTTTAGAGAGGCGTTTATCTGTATTGGATCAGTTCCGTATATTCCATCCCATGCCAGCCCGTCGTTGTGATTCCCATCATCGTACATATGGAAGGTGGTGTTATTTAGAGGCGATAATGAGACGGTGACGGAGTTGTAATCTATTCCAGATATGTTGTCATAAAGCCCTGCTCTTATTGAGATATACTGGGAAGGATGCACGGCTTCCTGCCCTTCCGGGTATACTATGTCGAATGAGCCTAGTTCGGGTATGGAATTGTCAAATACATATCCTTTACTTATGGATTCATTGCCGTCGCTTGCTATTATCTTGAAGAGAACGACATGGTTTCCATCTGAGAAATATCTTGTATCTAAGATATACATTGCCTCATATTTATTGCTTCCCATACTTAAAATTGTCATGTTCCCCAGTAGACTTGAATCCACATAGAGATATGCCTCAGGGTTGCTGTCTGAGCTGGTGAACTGAATATCAAATGCTATCTTATCGTGCAGTATGCGACCGGGACTGGGGCTTATTGAAGACATGTCTATATCTGCTCCTCTCACGCTTCCTGTCTGGGTTATCAGCACAGAAAAAAGCATGACCAGAACGATCAGGAGAGCGCTCTTCCTTGCCAGTTTTACATATTTATTTGATGTTTTTTTCCTCATGTTTTTGGTTAGGAAATGGAATATATAAAGTTAATGCGTCAATTTTGCGATCCTACTATCTCCTTTATCCTGTGAATCACAAAATCCCTTTCCATTGTACTCAGGAAGTATCCGAGTCTGGGTCCCTTTTCCTTTCCTATGAATGCCCTGTAAAGGGATTTGAAGGCTTTTTTAACCGGAATGCCCGCTTTCTCAGCGCTCTCCCTTATGGTGTTGTGTATGCTTTCCCCTGTCCATTCGCATGTTTCAAGCCTTTCTGCAAGAATTTCCGCGAACCTCCTCTCCTCATGGCTGTATTCACCCGTGATCTCAGGAGTTATGGAGAACTTCACTGCATCAGGCGCGAAGCGCTCAAGCCACTTTCTAACCCTTTTCACCCTATCTCTCAGGTATTTCTCATCCTCAGGGCTAAGATCGCCGATTTCACCTGTTCTCCTTAGAACCTGCAAAACTCCCTCAAAATCATGGGCTATCTGAACCACATTGACCAGATGCCTGTAAGGGACCTGCACCGGCATCTTCTCCCTTATTCCACGGGTCTGTGAGAGCTCATAGGCCCTTCTCCAATCTTCCTCTTTATCTTCAAGCTCAGCCTTTTCCACACCGTAGTATATCCTCTCAAAGCGGTCGTACTCATCCACCAGATTCAGGAGACCGAGCCCGGGATCGAATTCAAGATGCCTTGTTGGGAGGTATCTGGCTATGTAGAAAACCATGACCTCAGGAGGCACAACTTCAAGGATTTCAGATGCAGGTATCGCCACTCCTGTTGAAGATGACATCGCCCCTTTTCCTTTTAGCTCTATCCACTCGTATGGGACCGGGTGAGGCGCTCCGATGCCATATATCTCCTCAGCTATTTTCTTTCCTGTGTCATAGGATCCTCCGGCAGCGGCATGGTCCTTTCCAAATGGCTCGCACTTCACCCCGTATGAATACCACTTGGCAGGCCACTCAACCCTCCATGCCAGCTTACCCTCCCCCTTTCTTATGTCCGCCCTCCCCTCATGTCCGCACTCGCAACTGTAATGAACATACGGATATTCATATGAAATTACCTCGGTTTTCAGGCTTCCGCACTGGGAGCAGAGCGCATTGTAGGGCCACCAATTATCAGGTAGCTCCCTTCCGGAGATGTCCTGCAATATCTCCCTTATCTTATCCCTGTTATCAAGCGCTATTTTCACAGCTTCAGCAAATGTACCTCTCCTGTACTGCTCGTGACTCAGAAGAACCTCAGGTTCAATTCCCAGAGCTTTAAGGGATTCAAGAAAAGGCTCAAGGAAATGCTCTGCATATGAGGTATGTTTTCCACAAGGACATGGAATATCGCTCAGGGGCTTTCCAACATATTTTTCATATTCCTTGCTTAAAAACGGATACACCTTCCTGAGCGGGTCCATGGTGTCTCCGCTGTATATGAGCCTCACATCGGCGCCTTTGTCCTTCAAAGCCCTATAAATGAGATAGCCTGTTATTATCTCCCTCATATTTCCCACATGTATGGGGCCAGAGGGAGTTATGCCTGTGGATACTGTTATCTTTCCAGATGAACTGGCCAGTATCTTCTCGGCCTCAACATCAGCCCAGTGCATCTCACATCCTCATATGAGTGTCCTTGCCCTTATGAGCGCTCTCAATGGCACCCCATCTATCTCATCGTTAGGGGTCTTGTTCGCTATCACCACAGCCAAAACTGGAACTGCACCGTTCTCTTCAAGGTCAGCTATGGTGCTCCTCATGGTGGTTCCTGAGCTGAGGACATCGTCCACTATCACAACCTTTTTACCCTCAACACCCGCATAGTTTGAGCTGAAGGCACCGGTGCCTTTCCTATCTGGATGGGGGCGGTATATGGCAAGCTCTATGCCGAGATTCTCAGAAATCAGGGTTGCGAGAGGTATTCCATTTATTGAAACACCCACAACAGTATCAACATCTGTGTTCTGCTTCTCCATCTCTTCAAGTATGATATCGCTCATAATCTCGGCCAGATAGCCTATCCTTTCACCGTAAACTCCTATGGAGCGCCAGCCTATCTTAACATCTGCAGGAGGCTGCTCTCCAGTAGGCCCGTGGGTCAAAAGCCAGTTAATCGTCTCGGTGGAGAGGTGTAGTTCGTTACCTATCTCTGCCTCACTCATCCCTTTCTCTTTAAGCTCCTTAGCCTTCTTTATAAGTGCGTTGATGCTCTTCATAAGACCACGAAAGGGCATTCTGAAAGAGATTATTAAACTTGCGGTCAATATCCCAGTCGAAACCTCTTCCCCATATAGGGAAGAACCTTAGAATAGCCCAGCTTTTCGTAGTACTCCCTCACACCCACTCCACTCATAACCAGAATTCCATCTGTGCCGAATTCATCCCTCGCTATGCGCTCCGCCTCCTCTACGAGCATTTTTCCATAGCCTCTGTGCTGCCACCTTCCCTTTGGCTCATCACCTATTGGAACCTGAGACCCGAAGACCTTAAGCTCCCTTATTATAGCG
>JALSOU010000064.1 GCA_026986305.1 Thermoplasmata archaeon
ATAAAGACGGATATGAAGCATCCCAATCCTGCTTTCAGGGACAGGGTTCTTTTCAGGATTTCCAAAAGAGAGCATCCCAGAGTTGGAAAGAAATACCATGTCTGGCCGCTTCTGGAGTTCTCGTGGGCTGTTGATGATCACCTTCTCAGAATAACCCATGTTCTCAGGGGAAAGGACCTTGTTATGGAGGACCTCATGGAAGAGTACCTCTGGAAGCTCTTCGGAATAAAAGGACCTGAGTTCATACACTACGGAATGCTCAGGATTAAGGAGGCAAAGCTCAGCAAGAGCAAGTTCAGTGCAGAGGTTAAGAGCGGAAAGTTTTCAGGATGGGATGACCCGAGGACATGGAGCCTCCAGTCCCTGAGAAGGCGGGGAATAAGGCCTGAGGCCATAAGGTCATTCATACTCTCATTCGGGCTTAGCCAGAGCGACATAGAGGTTCCTGCTGAGAACCTTTACGCTGAGAACAGGAAGCTCATTGATGCCACGACACAGAGGAGGATGTTCGTTCCCGACCCTGTGAAAATAAAGATAAAAGGCATGCCTGAAATAGTAGAGGTTGAGTTAGCAAATCATCCTAAAGAGGATCTCGGAAAGCGCAGAGTCAAAGTGAATGATGAGATATACATAGCGAGAGAGGACTTTGAGAGGCTCAGAGGAAAGGAGATAAGGCTGAAGGACCTTTTCAACATCGTGCTTGATGAGGAGAGCGAGTTCACCTCCATGCCTAACAAGGATATTCCCAGAATCCAGTGGGTCTCTGATCCTGTGGAGGTTGAAGTGATAATGGTTGATGGCAATGTGGTTAAAGGGTACGGAGAGCGCTCCCTCACCGAGATGAAGGTAGGGAATATGGTGCAGTTTGAGAGGTTTGGATTCGTGAGAATAGACTCAATGGAAGGTGAAAAAATAAGGGCCTATTACGGGCACCCGTAGGGAAATTTATTTAAAGAAGTTCCAAATGGAGGCAGGATTACCATGGCAGCAGAAGGCGGATGGACACAGGCTGAAGTTCGTGAGCTCAAACCGAACAGATACATGATAATAGATGGAGAGCCGTGCAAGATAGTCAGCATAACCACCTCAAAACCGGGGAAGCACGGTGAAGCCAAGGCCAGAATAGAGGCTATAGGAGTATTTGATGGACAGAAAAGAAGTGTTGTGCACCCTGTTAAGCACAAGGTCCAGGTTCCGATGATAAACAAAGGTACGGCACAGGTGGTATCCATAATGGGCGATGAGGTTCAGCTCATGGACATGTCAACCTATGAGATGTTCACCGTGCCCATTCCGGATGAGTTCAAAGATGCTCTTGAGCCGGGAAAGGAGATACAATATCTAGAAGCCCTCGGAAGAAGGAAGATAACACGCGCATGAAAACCTTTCTCTTTTTTCCGGAGCATCTTGAGGATGCAAAGATTTCCATCCTCGGCGCTCCCTATGACCTCAATAGCAGCAGGAGATATGGGTCGAGATTTGCTCCTGATTCTGTTAGGGCTGAATCAAGAGATATGGAAAGCAATTTCATGGGAATGGAGCTATCACATCTCCCTGTGGAAGACATAGGAAACACGGAAACAGGTGGATGGAAAAGATTCACGAAATCACTGCATGAAAAGGTAAATATCATAAAAGAAAAGGGAAGCGTGCCTGTCGTTATCGGTGGTGACCATTCCATAACCCCTGAAATAATCAGATCCATTGGGAGAAGAGATATCCATGTGGTCTCCATAGATGCTCACCTAGATTTTGACAGAGAACTATTCGGAAATACTCACAGCCACGCCTGCCCGAGAAGATGGGAAGCTGAGATGCTAGGTGCTGAGAAAATACACATAATCGGCATAAGAAGCTGGCCCACAAAATCCATGATTGACGCCAAAGAAGCTGGAGTCCATATAATAGATGCAAAGGAGATTATGGAAAAAGGCATGGAGTATGTTATTAAAAGCCTTCCTGAGGGCGATGTATATCTAACAATAGATATAGATGGAATAGACCCTGCCTATGCGCCGGGAACCGGGACTCCTGAGCCTTTTGGTCTAATGCCAAAAGATGTTCTTGCGATTATAGAGAGATTATCAAAGAGGATCGTTGGGATGGATGTGGTTGAGATATGCCCGCCCTGTGATGTAAACGGCATAACCTCATCCCTGGGCGCTCACTTTATCTCAGCGTTCATCGCCTCTTTCTTTTCCAGATGAATAGAGCTGTAGGTGCGGCAAATATGAAGAGCGCGGAAGTGAATCCGGGTATCGGATTCTCATGAACTGAGTTATCCGAACTGACAACAATTTCTCCGCTGGATGTGTAGTTTATTGCGGCGAACTCATCACTTACCTGTATGTTTCCGCTGTAAAGCACAGTGTGATAGTAATCGTCCAGATGATCTCCGTTTCCATCGTCAACCCATGTTGTAAACCTGTCCGCATCCCTTATTAAGAACTCATCGTTCACCACATCCACATTGTACCAGTATCCCTGACCGTCTGTTGAGGGTATATACACCTGAACCCACGCATGTCCGCCCCATTCATTCTTTGTAGAATCGTAGAGAGCTCCCATTTCCATCCTAGCAGGTATCCCTAGCGCTCTTAGGAATGAGATGTAGAGCATGGATTGCTCATCGCAATCCCCCCATTTATCTCTCAAAGTGGCAAGGGCATGCTTTGGAAGGCCACCATATACCTGCTGGACATAGTTCATCTGCTCAGATGTGGAGTATGTGAAATTCTCTACCATGTAATCGAATATGGCCTTTGCCTTTGAATAAACATCTGGTTTATCGTCAGCTATCTGGTGTGCCAAGTTTCTTATCTGAGGTGCTGATGGGTTGATCATTATATCTGGTATGCCATCTCCATCCCTGTCACTCGTGCCCAATGCAGTATCATCCTCTTTCACGGACCACTCATCTCCTGTGTACTGGTTTTTTATGCTCTGTGGTATGTCATCCACCGTGCCGCTTGAGTCCATCTTCCAGACCAGAGTGGATGTTTTTATCCTCATCTGTATCGTTATTATGTCTTCCCTGTCAAAAGTACCGAGGCTTCCTTCCCATATATCCCATTCATATCCATATTTCATCTTGCTGTCTGTTGGATATGGATTCATTTTCATATCCACTACATCCTGCACATTCTTCCTGCTTATGACCCTAGGAAGGTCAAGTGTATAGTCTCCAGTGCCAGAGAGAGTTATTCTCCTCTCAACGGTGAATTCCGCCTCCTTTGGGAGAACTCTTCCGTACCCAGGAACATTGTTGTTTATCAAATCCTGAAACTGGGGTGAAAGCAAGAGAAATACCAAAAAAATTACTAAAACCGTTAAAACTATTCCTTTGATAATCCCACCACCTCTTTTCCTAGGTGGCTCTGGAGGCCTGTAGGTCTGCGTATGAGGTGCAGAGTATTCATAATCCTCAGGGGGAGCGCCAAAATATGGAACATCATCTTCCATAAAACTCACTAATCCCTGAAGTATTAAAAATTAATGGTTAAAAAATGGTAAAGGGGTTTATTCTCTCTTTCTGTAGAGAGCAAAGGCGATTCCTGCCATTGACAGGGCTAGGAGCGCAGTTACTGCTTCAAATCCAGGTACAGTGTCCTTCTTTACTGTCTGAGGCTGTGATGCTGGCTGTCCCTTCACAAGAAGTGTCATCGTAGATGATGGGGCATTTGGATTTGAATCCTTGTAACCTGCCTTGTGCGCTACTACTGTAAGGGTGTATGATATATCATCTGTCACCTTGGGGGCTTTGAAGGTTATAACTGCCTGTCCATTTTCATTTGTAGGACCAGATACTGTAACATTTGCACCGGTTATTGAAGGCTCCACTCTGACCTCTATGTTCGCGCCTGAAACTGGCTGTCCTCCGGAAGTCACTGTAACAGTTATCTGTGTGCTGTTTCCACTACCTATCTCTTCATAGCCCTTTTCTATGCTCACAGAAAGGGAGGGAAGTTCCTCAGGATGCACTGTTACAGATATAGACTTGCTGGCGTGTACATATCCGGGCTTGTACGCTGATATTGTCAAAGAAACATCTGTAGGCTCATCAACAACAGGTGCTGTGAATGTTATCTTTGCCATTCCATTCGCATCTGTGGTGAGTTCTGATGATGAAAGGCCTCCACTGCTTGCGCTCACTACCACTTTTGCTCCTTCAACAGGATTTGCTCCATCTGTAACTGTTACTGTTATTGTCATCTTTCCATTTGAGTTCACTGAAGTTGATGATGGAATGACAGTCATATCAAGATTTCCAGAGATGGTGTGATATACATTGAGGAATGTGAACTTATTGTTCACTCCATTTATCATTGCCTGAAATCCTTCGTATTTCTCACCGTTATAGTACTGAAGGCCTGTGAGATATGCGAGTACGACAACTGCAGTGTCGTCATAGAGAACACCCTGGGCCTCTTTTACATACTTCTGCAGGTCTTCCACCGTCTTTGCTGTTTTTACCTTCTCCATAACTGAGTCAAAGGCAGGGTTGGAATAGTGCATGAAGTTGTTGGCATTTCCCGTAACGAAGTTATTCAGATAACTCGGGTCAAGAGGATAGTTGAACTGAGTCATTATCATGTCAAAGTTGCCGTTATTCATATCAGCACTTATGTTTGCTCCATCCTCCTGGACCCATGTTACATTTATACCGACGCTCTGAAGAACAGTCTCAAGGGTCTGGGCCTCTGCTGCGAGATAGTTCACCTCTGTGATTCCAACGCTCTTTATGGTTAAGCTTATGGGTGTACCATCAGGAAGATCTACAAATCCATCACCATCTTTATCGGAAAATCCTCCTTTTGTGAGTATTGACATGGCCATCGACTTATCAAATGGCCTTGCAGGAAGAGAAGTATTGTACCAGAACAGATTGTCCCTTGGAATTATGGAATCTCCCTTTATGCCGCTGTTCTGAAGGGTCTTTGAAACGAAGAAGTCCTTGTCCACAGAATAAGATATAGCTTTCCTGAAGTCGGAGTTGTTGAGTGGGGCGTTTGCACAGTTGAATACCATTTCAACGGTCTTTGTTGTAACGGGCTTAACAATGTTAGCACCCTGAACCTGGGATTTGTAATAAGCATCTATGTTTTCAAGTATAACATCTATCCTACCATTGTTAAGGTCATCTACCATTGCCTTATCTGTGCCTGAAATAACGAAAGTGACTGAATCAACATATGGCCTTCCCATGAAATAATGAGTGTTTGCGTTTATGGTTATTGTGGGTGCTGTGAATGTGAAATCCACGGTCACATAGTCAAATTCGCTCATGTGATGTATTGTTATTACTCCATTCTGGCCGTCCAAATCATAATCAGAGGATGAGAGAATGGTCTCATTCTTCCAGTTTGTCCTCTGGAAACTACCATTATACATGACAGGACCGTAGATATGAATGGTTACAGACTGAACATCGGTATGTGGCAATGTGAAAGTGACATTGTCACCGCCCTTTCTTGTAGCTGGGTTTGTAGGGTCATTGAGAGTTATATTGGTGTCTGTACCTGTCATTGTTCCATGTTCATATCCCATAAATGGTCCTGTACCAACAGGGGAGTTTGCGCTCCCATCCTTTATTATCGGAACCATCAGAGACTTTGTAAAGAATTCACTGTTCGGCTCCTTGAGGACGAACTGAACGGTCATATCATCCACAGCACTTACGCTCTGTATTGGAGAGACATAATCGTGATAGATCCCGCTTCCAGCCATATACTGGTTGTATGAATATACCACATCTGCAGATGTCAGAGGAGATCCATCAGTAAATGTAACTCCACTTTTGAGCTTTACAGTTACAGTAACATTGTCTGATCCAACAGTCCAGCTATCTGCAAGCCAAGGAAGTATTCCCTCAGTGGGCTTATAAACAGCGAGAGAGTCATATAACAGTCCCATTATCCAGCTATCTTCAGTGGCCTGCAGTGGATTTGTGGTTTCTGGGGCCTTATAAACTCCCGCTACAAGATTTCCCCCGAATTCCTTTGTAGTGGCCGTTCCAGTATAGGTAAATCCGCCCACAACTACCAGAAGCATGCTTGTTGCCACCAGCAATGTGAGGGCAATGCTCTTTACCTGCTTTCTTTCCTTATTTTGCGTCATTTTCTTCCTCCTTAACATTTATTAACTGATTCATAGCGTGGTTAGAGAGAGGAAGGGAAGTCTCATATATATATCTTTCTCTATCAGGTAGGATTTTTCAATTTCCCATCTAAAAATAGTTTCACAGCCTCTGGAAGGCACTTATGCTCCTCTTCAAGCACCCTTTGAGCCAGAGTTTCCACGGTGTCATATATTTATTAATAAAAAAATATATTAAGATAGAGTAATCGAACCTTCTCCAGCACCTGAAACCTTGAATATGTATCCACTTTCAACGTCATCATTGTTTATTCTTATCTGATCTCCAGTATCTATAAGATCATCTCCGTTAAGGTCGTACCAGACCACGCCGTTTCCATCTGGAGAATTCGCAGTCACGGGGAATGTAGAGTTACGAATAAGATATGTACCATCTGGCCTCTGAATAGAATAGGCAAGACTGTAGGGATTAATATCGTGTGCTGAAAGTTGTAAGGTCCAGTTCGTTTCTCCTATTTTTTGAGCGACAAAAGCTATAGGTTGTGGAGGTGGGGTTTTAGTCGACTCCATACTAGCTACCATTAGCCACAACTCTTCAGGCATTATATATGTCTCATTTCCGAAAGTATATTTTTTGAAGGTGTACTCATACGTGAATTCCTTCCCTTTGTACAGAGTAAAATCTCCTTTAACGACCATGTATGCGTGGGGGTCGCTTTCCGTGCTTTTGCACTGAATAAGGCTCACGTCATAACTAGCGTTATAGTTCACATCAACAGCAAAATCCCGTATCTTCACTTTATCGCCTTCATGGAAATCCTTCGGCGTGTAGCTTTCAGGACTTCCATCCCCATCATGGTCATACTGCTCCAGAAATTCCTTGTATGTCATCTCTTTTTCCCCAACACCGCCTCCGAGCAGCAGGACAGCGGCAATTGCTGAAACAACCACTATGGCTGCCACCACTATTGCTATAATCGCCTTTTTGTTAGAACTCTTTGGAAGTGGTGCGGGTTGGGGTGTGTATCCATGACCATAGTATGCTTGCTCAGGTGCCTGAAGCATGACCCCACAGCTTGGACATTGGACTGTGCCTTCAGGAAGTTCTGTTCCACAATTTGGGCATCTCACGGTAATTCACCGAGACTCCATTGAAAAACATTATTTAAGTCTTTCTAAATGTATAAGTATTCCTACGAACATTATATCTTTATTCTCCCTTCAAGAAACAGTTTCACAGCCTCTGGAAGGCACTTATGCTCCTCTTCAAGCACCCTTTGAGCCAGAGTTTCCACGGTGTCATCGTCTTTTACTGGAACGCATCTCTGAAGTATTATTGGCCCTCCATCTATATCCTCCGTGACAAAATGCACCGTGCATCCTGAGACCTTCATTCCTGATTCAAGCACAGCTTTATGCACCCTCTCCCCATAGAATCCTTTTCCTCCAAACAAGGGAAGAAGGGCAGGATGGATATTGATTATCTTCCCCCTGTATTTGTTTATGAAATATGGAGTGAGGGCTCTCATATACCCTGCAAGGACTATGAGGTCCGGTTTGAATGGCTCTATAGCTTCTATTATTTCCTTCTCATGCTCTTCCCTGCTCTTTCCCCTGTGGTCTATGTATATGGGCTCTGCACCGTGCTTTCTGGCCCTTTCAAGTGCATATGCATCCTTGTTGTTGGAAACAACTGCGCTCACTCTTGCATCCCTTATATAACCGGAATCTATCGCATCCAGTATGGATTGGAGGTCAGTGCCTCTTCCCGAGGCGAGAACAACTATTGACTTCAAGTAACTATCTCCTTGAGCTTATCCATCTTTATTGCCCTTTTTATCTCCATTGCGAGGCGCCTTCCTGTGCTCATGGGCTTCCTCCATAGAGCATTTCCATATGGATGGCCCACGGACATGTGCACATTGGTACCTCCACCTATTCTCGGTGCCACATCATATATGTAAAAATTCAGGTCCTTATCAACGGTTGTTTGAAGGCAGAAAGGTCCGATTATTCCCGGAGGATAGTATTCCTGCGTGGCCTTAACGAACTTCTCTCCGAGAGCAAAGACCTTTTCAAGCAGGGATTCCCTCAGAGTTGCTGAGTTGTGCCCTGTCACGGTGTATTCTGGCACGAATTGATGCTCTGGAAGGGTCAGCTGCTGCGGTGCAGGTAGTCTGACATGGCCATCAAGGGAGGTTTCAAATCTCCAGTCTATTCCAAGGAGTTCAAGTTTTTCTCCCTCTTCCTCAATAGGTGAATAGAAGAAGTCAAAGTTAAACACAGGACCTATGACATAGCGCTCTATTCTCGCATTTTCCAGCAATTCTGGCGTTATTACTCCCTGCTTTATCAGCTTATCAGCCTTTTCCCTGTATTCTTTATAAGAAGCGGCTGTGAAGAAACCTCGCTCCAATTTCTTAACTGCGTGGTGCATCTTCACTATGACCAGCTCGTTTATATCCTCTGGGTTCTCTATCCTCTCAGGATATGGTAGCCCTGCCTTTTCTAAAAGCCAGTAGTAATCCCTCTCTCCACCGCGGTCCTCACTCCTCAGAAGGTTTCTAGAACCCACAAGAGGAACCATGAACTCGTCCTCAATCCTCTCAACACTTGCGTAAGAGGTGAATGAGCGGTTTGATATGAAAAGGACATTATCATCCCTCAACTTTTTCTGATTCTCTTCCTTTAAGATGTCGGCGAATTTATCCAGCACCCATGCTTCATCAACCATACCCCTCTTAACCCTGCCTTCTTCATCCCTGAATGCCCTGAAATATCTGGTGTATGTTTTCTCCCTTCCTTTCTGAGCTATGGCCAGGGTTCTGAATCCTTCTTCCACAGCACCATCAAAGACATCCAAAGCTGAATGCGATGCTATCGCGCCTATCTTTATCCTATCATAATCGTACTGCTCAACTATCTCCTGAATGAGCTTTCTGTCAATCATGGGATTACCTCTCTCCGCAATCTTCGGTGGTATATTTAGATTAGCGGGTTGGGAACTTCGGTGGAGCAAAAGTATTATAAAGGGATATGGTTAGGGGGAAATCCCAGTTATAAAGGAGGCAAAAAATGGCAAAGAAAGCCAGAGCAAGAGCCGCAGCGAGAAAGATGCGTGAAGCGTGGAAAGCCAAGCAATGGTACAGGATAGTGGCACCTGATATGTTCAACGGTGCTGAGCTAGGTGAAACCCCAGCTAGAGAACCTGATATGCTCATCGGAAGGGTAAGCGAAGTGAGCTATCAGGACCTCACAGGAGACTTTACAAAATCCCACATAAAGCTGTACTTCAAGATAAATGCGATAAAGGGCATGGATGCTGCCACGGAGTTCATAGGCCACAGCATGACCAGTGATTATCTCAGAAGACTCACCAGAAGGAGAAACAGCAAGATAGAGGATGTTGTGGATGTAAGGACCAAAGACGGCTACAAGATAAGGATGAAGACGGTCTCCATATCTCTGGGAAGGATTTCAAGCTCTCATCAACACCTTGTAAGGATGAAGATGGAAGAGATAGTAAAGAACAGGGCTGCGGCATCAACCATGGCAGAGCTGATAAAGGCCTCAATAAATGGAGAGCTTCCCAAAGAGATAGCGAAGGAGTGCAAGAAGATACATCCTCTAAAGAGGGTTGAAGTTAGAAAGTCCGAGATTCTGGAGAAACCGAAGATAACAAGGGAAGAAATCATGGAAGAGAAGAGCGAAGAGGAATCCATGAAGGAGCTGGAAACCATAGAGGGAGTAGGGCCTGCAAAGGCGAAGATCCTCTATGATGCTGGATATAAGACTGTGGAAGATGTTAAAAAGCTCAGCCTTGAAGAGCTTGAAAACATAGAAAAGCTCGGAGAGGCCACAGCTAAGAAGATTTACTCTGCGCTCCATCCCGAAGACTCTGAAAATGCCGAGGAATAAACAAAAAGCCGAGGTGGCTCAGCCTGGTGGAGCGTCGGACTCATAGGGACTTCTGAGACGCTCGTCCCGGGAAATCCGAAGGTCACGGGTTCAAACCCCGTCCTCGGCACTTCCAAAGGAGGCATTAATTGGAAAAAGAAGAGGCGATAGCCATACTGGACAACAGGGAAAGAATGCGTGAGATAGATAGAAACAACATGCTCTCCTCAATTCTCAGCCTCCCCGAGCAGCTTGTTGAGGGTATGGAGAGCGGAAACCGGGTTGAAATCCCATATTTCAGGCCTGATAACATAGTCGCCTGCGGAATGGGTGGGTCCGCCATAGCTAGCGAAATAGTAGCCTCATGGCTATCTGAAAGGCTCAGGATTCCCTTCATAACAAACAGAAACTACCACATTCCCTCTTTTGTTGGTAAAAATACCCTTGTCCTCGCAATCTCCTACTCTGGAAATACCTATGAAGTGCTGAACATGGTTGAGGAAGCCATGGAAAGAGGAGCTAAAGTGATAGGAATATCCTCAGGAGGGAAACTGAGAGACATACTGGAAGATGATTATTATTTCATAGAACTTCCATCGGGTTTACAGCCAAGGGCTGCCCTTGGATATCTGGTTGCTGCGATGGGCAGCGTCATGAAGTCTCTGAAAATATATGACCCTGATGTTGAGATACTCTCCATATCTGCCCACCTTAAATCCCTAAGGGAAAAGCTCACTCCTTCCAGAAAATACGAGTACAACGAGGCGAAAAGAATAGCGTGGCAGATATACGGCACAATCCCTGTTATTTACTCCTATGGTTCCTATGTGTCCGCAGCCAACAGGTGGCACACGCAGCTAAATGAGAATTCAAAGGTTCTCTCATTCTACGGTGAGCTGACAGAGATGGATCACAACGAGATAGTTGGATGGGATTCTGATGCCAAGGGATTTTCCGCTGTGTTTCTCAGGGGAAATGAGAGCGCTCTCCTCTCAAAGGTTGTGGACTTCACAAAGGGCATCATAGAAAAATCAGGTGGAAAGGTTGTTGATGTCTGGGCCGAGGGAGATTCCTCTCTTGAAAGGATGTTCTCCCTCATCTATAAGGGAGATTTTGTCAGCTACTATCTGGCAATGCTTAAAGGGGTGGACCCGAGCCCTGAGGATGTAATTGAGAGGTTGGATGAAATACTTTAATATTGGTGCTATTTTAGAGCCGGTGATACCATAAAGCTCTTCGGAGTTGATATAGACCCTGATACTGGTATAATAAATGGTGCAAAGAAGACCGTGAGACGGCTCAGCGACATGAAGGGATATTTTCAGGATATAAATGAATGGGAGCACATGCTTGAAGAAAACCCGACAATCTATGAGGTTTATGCCATAGAGCAGGAGGAAAAGGAAGGCGACCTGAACTTCGCAACAACCGTGATACATCCCGGAAAAGTGGGAAATGAGTATTTCATGACAAAGGGCCATTACCATTCAAAATCCGACAGAGCAGAGCTTTATCTATGCCTGAAAGGCAAGGGTATGCTGCTATCTCAGGATATAAATGGGAATGCCAGCTGGGTTGAGATGGAGCCCATGAGGATGGTCTATGTTCCTCCCCATCATGCGCACCGCACCATAAACACAGGGGATTCTCCATTAATATTCCTCGCCATATATCCGGCAGATGCAGGCCACGACTACGGCAGCATAGCTGAGAAAGGCTTCTCAAAGATAGTTGTTGAAGAAAATGGAAAAACTGTGGTTAAGGACAACCCAAAGTGGCTGAGTTGAGGGATTAAATTATTCCCATATCGCTCAGCTTCTCCGGTAGATATGTGTCTGTGACATAGTCCAGACCGTACTTTGCCAGAGCCTGCTGCTCTGCCTTCTTCTTTATCTCAAGCATGGTCTTTATCTCCGAAATCCAGAAATCTGTCTGGAACCTAGGATCGGATAGCTCAGCTTTAAGAGCTTCTATGTCCCTTTCATTTAGCTTATCCGTAGGCAAATCATAGTTCAATATGTCAGAAGCGGTTACCCCTACGAATTCAGCTGTTGGCGTAGCCAGATACTCGGATAGATGGGCTGTTTTTATGGCTCCATATGCCACGGATGCGAAAATCCTGAATGACCATGGGTCTCCATCTGTAAAAACCACAACGGGCAGATTGAGCTCTTCGTTCATCCTTTTCAGGAACCTTCTTGTACTGCGGGCTGGCTGACCCTTTAGATGCACCAGTATAGCCCTCTCCTTCTCATCAAATCCGTTCTCCACAAGTCGGTCAAACATACCTCCTGTCTCTATAGCTATGACAAAATCAGCATCCACATCAACGAATTCTATCTTATCCTTCTCAACATTGTAAGGTATGGTGTATCCTGAGTCGCCAACATCGTCCCTGCAGTTTATCCTCTTCTTCACACCCTTTCTATTGGTCTCATTTATGGTTATGTTTCCTATTACCCTCGCTCCGTCCTCTTCAGGCCTGAGCTTGAAGTCCTCTCTCAAGTATCTTGTAATTATCTCCAAGTCTTCCACTAGGTTATTGGATTCGTCCTGCGCATGGAACTTGGCATCTCCCCACCCCTCAGATATGTAGTACATCTCTCTAAGGGTTGATGACTTGTTCTCCCTTATCATGTCCTTTATGAAGTCCAGCATATAGAGGGTTCTGAGGAGCATGTACGCCCCGTCAAGCTTCTTTGCGCTCCGCTGTCCATAGCTGTTCCCGTACTTCCAGACCCCGTGCTTTATATCAAAAACTATGTTGTTCTTGGTCCTCACAGGTATTTTCATGGAGGGTATCTTTCCAGCCTTTATCTGCTCGTATATCTCCTCTGCGATTTCCTCAAGCTTTTTCACCGCTTCATTCTGGCTCTGCCTGCTCACTGACTCACCTCCTCGCCAAGCTCTATAACCTGAGATTTCTCTATGTTCCAGTCTCCGGGCAGGGGTTCTGCACCCACGACATAGACAGGATTAACATTTTCCACATATAGGTCCACATCCTCATAATCCCCTCTCTCGCTTCTTAGTTTAAGATGTATCTCAAGCTTTTCTGTTGGATCAAGTGCTATTTCCCACATGATCCCCCTTCCATCAGCCTTGCCCTCAGGTTCCATGGATATTATGTCGTCCCTCTCTATTTCTGCATATAACCTGAATTTTGCCCTCTTTTCCATGTAATTTATCACCTCAATATCAACATCGTATTTCTCATCAGCATACCTGCTTCTGGAATCAACCCAGAGTATGCCCATTATCTTTGTTATAGTCCTGTCTATTGGAGGCACAGGCTTTCCTACGATCTCTGCGGATTTCCTAGCAATCTCTGGAATCAGTTTCTGCACTATCTCAAACTTGCTCCTGACCTTCTTCTTCTTTTCCTGCTTCTTTATATGGAATCTCAGATGGCGAGCGCACTCCTTCAGCGCCTTGTCTATCTCATCCAGAATCTCAGGTATGTCCGCTATGGCCTCCTTAGCCTCTGAGGTATATGGAACTCTGGTTGATGCTATGTGCACGAGTATCACAGCAGGTCCTGTTGGAATCCCTTTACCTCCCTTCTGTTCCAGTCCGTACTGCTTCCAGTTCACCCTCTCAATCGCGTGGGTGATTGCACATGCCCCTTGCTGATAAAGTAATGGAACGCGGTTTGCGAACCTCAGTATCTCCACAGGCTGGTCCTTTGGAAGATTTCCCCCATACACTATTCCGACTTCAACCTGAAAAGGATTCCCTGAATACACAGCAGGTTCACGGGTGACAGGGGGAACATAGTATTCGGGTTTGTACTCATCCATGACATTTCTAAGGCCTTTCTTTATGAGATGAGCGCCTATTGGTGAGAGGCAATCGGATGGCGGAGCCATTATCTTCACCTTCTTCATGGCCTCAACCAGCCTCTTTGCCTCATCCACCCCTATATCCTTCGGTCTTTTTTTAGGGTCTATGCCTGCAACTGAGCATATCTCCTCTGCAACCCTTGAACTAACCCTTGAAAATTCCGTGGAAAGGAAGGAGTTCAGCTGCCTGTTTTTGGAGTGTTTCAGCATTTTCAAAAGGGTTCCCAGCTCCACCCCATATGGATGAGGCTTTATCTCCACAGTCTTTTTCGGAAGTTTATCGGTGGCCCGCTCAAATATGTACTTCTTTCCGTTTTCTATGTATGTTATGCGGGCGTGAGGGTTAACGATTGCGGTCCTTCTCAGATACTCATACACCGATTGCTTTCCCCTTATCAGCCTTCCTTTTATGTAAACCTCAATCCTAGTTCCATGCTCAACCTCATCCCAGAGAATGACATCCTCCTTTATGACTTCGGGTTTGTTATGCTTTG
>JALSOU010000065.1 GCA_026986305.1 Thermoplasmata archaeon
AAGAGCTTGGAATAGAGGATTATGGCGATTTTGAGAGAAAGTCCGAGGGCCCAGAGGAGCTCATAGAAGGGTGCAGTTATCTTATAAAGGAAAGCAGCCCTGAGGCTAGCTATGCAATACTGAGATACATGATATCCGAAGAGGGGAAGCCGGGAATATGCGTCACAAGGAAGAGCGCCAGGGTTCTTAAGGAAAAATACGGTCTTGATAAGCTGACATTGATAAGACTGGGAAAAAAAGGTGGATCTCAGGGAATGCTCTCCTCAGCCCTTGGGATAACCGAGAGCTCAATATCTTCTGCCAATCTGACCTCTCTTTACGAGCGCATAGTGTCATATCTGAGCCAGAATAAGGGTACTGTCCTCCTCATAGATGGGGTGGAGTATCTTATAAGTCAAAACGAGTTCAAATCTGTGATGAGGTTCATACAGAAACTTAACGATATACTTGAAAAATACGGAGCTTACATGATAATCACCATCTCTCCAAACAGTCTGGAGCCCACAGAGATGAGCATGCTTGAAAGGGAGATGACCGAGGTAATAGAGATCTAAAGAACAAAATAGAATAAAATTCAAAATGAAGGAAATCACTTTATCCTGTACGGGAGTTCCTCTTCTACTTTTTCTCTCTTATTTTGAATCCTTTTCTCCCCAACTTTCTTCCACTTTTCAACCCTATACTCTGAAAGTTTGGCTATGGCCAGAATGACGAGCACCATGCTTACACATATTCCAGCTCCAAGGAGGGTGGATGGGTCTTCTTTTTTAGGTGAGTGGATTGAAATTTCGATATGATAGTGAGAAGTGCCATTGACATGAACACAGATGTATTGAATATCTGAGTCTATTTTGAAACTATTTTCGAAATGCATGGATGCTTTTTCATATTTGGCCATCTGGTTGCATGCAACATCTGTGGGATTTCCCCATCCAACAAAGACATTCACAGCTGTGCCATTAAGCACAGTTATGTTGTACTCAACTATTTCGCCTTTTTCCTCTTTTATTAGATAAATATTATTAGTATCCATGACATACACATCGTTGCTGTAATACTTTTGAACCTCCACAGTTACAGAAAAACCGTACTGGCTAAGCAGAATCACGGAAACAAGTATAGAAAAGGATAGCAGATAGATTCTTTTCCCTCTCATCTCCACCACGCGGCGCTCCCATACCCTACAACATCGTTCATGGGCATTATATCGCCTGAGGTCGCGTATTTCAGTATTTTCGACTTTTTCACCCTGTCTCTTATGGCCTCTATAGTCGCAGCCACAGGCCCGTATCCGCACATGGTTATGTTGTATTTCCTGAGAACCCTGTAAAGTCCTTCCACATCCAGATCGCGAATCCTTTCAAGAGCAAGGGAATCGTGGCTGTATGCCCACTCCTTTGGAACATAGTGGGAGAAATCTGTGGATGCCACGATTACAACCCTTTTATCGTGGTTTTCTATGGCTTTTCTCAGTATTTTTCCCAATTTGAGAGCGCTCCTCAGGCTCTGGTCCATCATGACTATTGGAACGAACTCAAAGTTCTTTGAGAGATACTGTATGAAAGGCACCTGAACCTCAACAGAATGCTCGTATCTATGAGCTGAGATGTCGTCAAAAACCCCGCTTTTTATGAGCATTTCAGCCATATCCCTGTCAATCCTAACATTTCCAAAGGGCATTATCCAGTCCTGAGTTGTGAGCGCTACGGATGCCCCATACCCTGTGTGGTTAGGCCCTATTATAACTATGGTTCTGTTTTCAGGAAAGCTCTCAGCCAGAGCCTTGTAGGAATGGGCCGCTACAGGGCCTGAGAACATGTATCCAGCATGGGGAGACATTATGGCAAGCAGATTTCCCCCTTCTCTGACCTCAGGAAGTTCTCCAGGACCTATACGGTGCAGAAATGAGGCCTCAATCTGCCTTTTCAGCTCTTCAGGATCTGCAGGATAGAACTGCCCCGCAACTCTCGGATAGCGCATGGTGATATATCAGCATGTGATATTTCATACTTTCCGTATTCGTAAGTATTAAATCATAGCCCCTATAACAACATCTCGCTGCCGGGATAGCCAAGCCAGAGTCCGGGCCTTTTCTTTGGAAGAAAAGCACCGGTGGAAAAGACCCGCATATCTTAGAATCTACAAACTCCGCTACCCATGCCGGGATAGCCAAGCCAGGTCAACGGCGGCAGACTCAAGATCTGCTCCTCAGCGGTTCGCCGGTTCAAATCCGGCTCCCGGCATATTTTCTCAATACAATTCTTTTACGATATTTTTCGTAGATGATTTGAACACGATTTTGAAAAAACGGGCTTAAATATGCAATCGTTAAATGCCCCCTATGGGAGAGAGGAGACTATTTTACTGCTCTTGCATATTTTATGCATTAAAAATATCCTTTTTTTCTCCGAAAACTCCTCAAAGGTCTGCATCTCTTTATACATGGCCTTTCAGAACAGGCTGAAATCTTCAAAATAAAGAAGTTTCAGGCTCTTATCATTCAGCGTATGGGGTTCCCTGTATTGAAAAACAATACGAATCTAAAAACACAAGTAAAAGCGAAATTGAGCGTGAAAAATGGAGTTTTGATATGAAGGACGAATGAGCATATTTTCAGAGTTTGATATCTAGGTTTGACAGTTTGATTGTTCATATGTGTTTGCATCTTAGCCAGTACCTTAGATCTAGCATAATCTCATAGTGCAATCAATCAAAGTGTCAAAGTTATGGTTAAAAATCTTGCATATATTCCCATTCAGAACCAATATATCGGTTTAAAATAACTTCAAAAGCCTTTTTAATTTATAGAATATGTGAATGCGAAACCGTTACATTCTCTGAAGAGCAGCGAAAAACTTAGTACATTTTCCACAAAACGCCATCTTATAAAATTCCGGTTTAGCATCTAAAATTCTAATGTTTTTGCAGTTTTTGATGCCAATCTGTCCTTTTTTGTCTTATTTCAAAGTAAAAGCGACAAATGTGCATATATGGAGAAAACAAGTTTGATAGCTATGATCCATGATGTTTACAAAAAGAAAAAACGCATGTAAAGAGGCGCTTTTCCCATGAAAATTAAAGTTTTTCTTTGTCATGGTTTTCTGACATTTATAATTATTTAAGATAAATTTTTTTAAAACATTAAAAACTGAATAGCCCTTGGAAAAACGCTAAAAACGAAAATTTTAATCGAAAATCGAAAATTAATAAACAAAAAATATTTATATAATAAAATCATTAGATAATAAAATTGTCTCTTTTTTGTCTCGTTTAAATGATTGCATGGCACGGGGGATCGGCGATGTCAAAAATATTTAAAATATTTTTCTGATTATGTCATTTTTGATCCGAAAAATTAGGAATTTTAGAGATGAAAAAGGCAAAGTTATCGAAACATATCTCGGATACATTAAAAATGGGTAAAATCTCGATTTTTCTCCTCTTTTTTAGGTGTAAAAATCGAAAATCTAATGGTGACATCGAAATCTGAGACATCCCCTATCTCAAGGGTTATGAGAGCCCAGCAGTGATCCACCACAAGCACAGGAACAACCAGATACTGGACTTTCCAGTGCGTTGCCACATCTGTTTCTATCCTTATGTCCATTATCTGGGGTGGTATGTTCTCCTTCACGAAGGGATTGAACTGGTTTTTGAGGTATTCTGTTGCGTTGAAATCATTCGGGTTCTGTATGTGCTGTTCATTAGCCCATCTGACTATTAAGGGAT
>JALSOU010000066.1 GCA_026986305.1 Thermoplasmata archaeon
TGAGGCAACAGTAGTTAATATAAACGGAGAAAGCCCTCTGGACTTCCTGAACAGGCCTGATGTCAGCACAAATGTTGTGGGTTCTTGGGATGCATCTTATTCTGGGAGTACTGACAGAAATGGCAATTCTCACTCAGATGGCATATATTTAACTACAAATAAAGATGTTTTAAATTTCACAAAAGGTGACTCTCACTCCGAGCCAAATGCATTCTGGATGCCAGAAACCCCCGCATTTTCCTCAGGTAGAAAGCCCATAGATGTAATATTCGTGATAGATACCTCAGGAAGCATGAGCACTACCGTTCCTGGTGCTTCCGTTGGCGATGTGAACAATGATGGCAGTTCTAACACCAGACTCGATGTAGCTATACAGTCAGCTTTGGATGCAGTGGATGAGCTCGGTGAAAGTGATAGAGTGGCCATATTTGCCTTCGATCAGAATGGTAATGAGCATCCACAGAAGATACTTGACTTCACCTATGTTACAAGCTCTGACCTAAACGGCAATGGAAAATCAGACAAGCAGGATATCCAGGACGCACTGACGGGATTGGATGCAACAGGGGGGACTCCATTATACGATACGGTGGCAGCTGCTGTGAAGTACATGGATGACAATGGAAGAGGCGGGGCGGTAAAGGGATTACTGATTATGACCGATGGTTTAAGCAACAGCGACACTCAGTACTATAAATATGCTCCAGGGACAGGATCTTTTGAGGTTGAACAGGGGCCTATACAGTCATATACAAATGGAAATGGACTTCTGAACATTCCATACAGCATTATGGCCATATCTATAGCACCTGATGGATGGGACGGCAGGCTTTTCCCTCTCGGGAATTCATCAACTGGAAATGTTTCTATGGCATTATTCGAGAGCAATCCTGATGCCATCGAAGGGGCATTTACAACCTTCATAACGCTGCTCAGTGTTTCCGCATCAACAGGTGGAGTGAGGGGTGTTGAAGAGCCAATCTATACGAGATCTCCATCTTCATCCCCAAGTACAGAATCAACCATTTCTAATTTAGGTGCAGTGGTATTTTCAGACGGCTTCAGAGATACAGGTTGGGGAAGTCCAGGCTGGAAAGGATCGTGGAGTCACAGCGGATTTTCTATAAAATCAACAAACGATGGAAATAATTATTATTACAAATCACAATCTTCTAGTAATTGGCAAGACAAATACTGGGTGGCCCAGACATCTACTAGTGGGGCATATATAACGCACAGAGTCTATCCAGGAGATGTTTTAAATTATCATTATCCAGGAACATACAGCATAAAATCTGCAGAAATACGGTTTTGGGTCGGTGACCATTATGATGGTGGATGGTGGGGGGAAGATGGAGCAAGTGCCACAATAAAGGTATATGCTGCTGGACAAAATCTAGCAACTCTCTCTTTCGATGGAAGCAGTTATAGCGAAAAATACTATACCGTCTCTATACCTTCTTCCATCTATTCATCTAGCAATTACAATATAAAAATTAAAGTTACGTCTATCAGCGGGGGATCGATAGGCATCGACGATGTTATGGTCGTATATTACATAGACTATACCCCTCCCTCAGCAGGAGGATCTTCAGGGACATCCACAGGTACAGTGCCGGCTGATTATTCCAGTGTAATAGATACAGACAGGGTTTACCGCTACTTTACCACACAGCCCGTCGATATACACACAGCATCTTCAGCAAAACTTAGTTTCTGGACAAAGTACTGGATGACTGAAGGTACCAATGGAGGTGTTGTTTATCTCTGGGGTTCGGACGATGGAAGCACTTGGACATGGGATCAATCTCATAGATATTATTTGACTCCTAAGCAATCCTACACAGGAAATCTAAAATTCGAAGCTGTAGATAGTAATTCAAGCTCTGGCGGCCCATGGAGCAATAATGGTCTAAGGGATGCGGATGGACAGCTACCCTACTGGTGCTTCAATGGTAGAAGCGACCATGGTACTTTTAATTGGCAATATATAGAGATAAATTTGGATAAATATATACCTAAATTCTCCAAAATACGCATAGTTTTCCTGCTCGTTCAGTTCGGAAGGATATCTCCTTCTATGGGGTGGAGTCCAGAGATGGGATGGTATTTGGACGATGTAAAAGTTTCAGTAACATCTGACGGTAAAAACGATTTGTGGCATCTTGAAAACTTCGGAGGAACAGGACCTACAAAAGCCCATTCTGGAAAGTATGCATGGGCCTATCCTGGGGACAACAGCTACGGGCTACCTGAAGGAGTGGATGCCTCATTGATTACAAGGCCAATAGATTTAACCTCTGCCCTAACAGCAAAGCTTAGTTTTTACATAAGATTTAACATCAACAATGGTGCTGGGGTCCCCCCACCGACAATAAGGGTTGAAGTAAGCAGTGACAATGGAATGACATGGAATTCCATAACCTACGGTGTGAGAATAGGATGGAACGCTAGCGGAACCGACACAATATTGCACAATGGAAAAAGCTATTCAGGAGTGGTGGATAGTCAGACAGGATCTACTTCAAGTGGATACGGGTGGGTTAATTCCTCCACATTGATGAGGTTGAACTGTGATTTAAGCGGATATGCAGGAAGCGTGATATTGATAAGAATCAGGATAGTAACCAATGCAACCGTTGACCCAAATACTGGAGATCCATATCCGACATATGACGAAAACAATGGTTCTAACGACCCATACGGTGTTTACATAGATGATTTCATAATAGAGGGTGTAAGTGCAGGGTCTCAAGATTGAGGGGGATTCATTCAAGAAGCACTGATTTCAGCGTCCTCCCCTCAGGGCACTTCACATCCCCTTTTATCTTTATGACCCTGTATCTGCTTCCTTCTTTAAGGCCCAAGGGGTTGCAAAGAGGATAGCTGGCGCAGCCTATGTTCAGGCATTTCTGGGATTCAAACCTTATGACAGTGCCTTCCACAGCCATCTTTGAAGGTATGGCTGCCTCAACAGGCACCTTTTCCACCTCAACCGCCACGACCTTTCCACCTTCGTGAATCTTGCACTCATGCTCAGTATCCCTAACCTTTGATATCCTGTACATTCTCCCGGGCTCTAGGTTGAAACAAGCATTTCTCAGCTTGCAGTCCCTGCACTCTGTAAGCGGACCTAGGTACACGAATTCTGTGCCTTTTTTAGCCAGCTCCTTTCCTATGAGTGTGACTATCGCCATCTTCACACCTCCTATCCTATAACACCTGTTTCCTTGGCCAATCTCTCCACCTCTTCCCTGCTCAGCCTGAGCTTGTGGAGTATGGTGTATCTCTCAGGCCTTATCTCCGGGGCTTTCAAAACAGCCTTTATTAGCTCTTCATCCCTTATTCCCAGCTCCTTCGCAGTGGTGGGCAGCCCCGCAATCCTCAACCTCTCCCTGAAATCCTCCCAGTCAGCTCCATGAAGTTTGAGGGTCATTATTGAGGCGAGAGCGCACTGATGCCCATGAAGAGCGGGTTTTTCAGCTATCCTGTCTAGAGCATGCGAGATTAGGTGTTCAGATCCGCTGGCAGGCCTTGATGAACCGGCGATGCTCATGGCAACCCCTGAAGCGCTCAGAGCCTTCACAATTATCCAAGCGCTCTCCTCACTTCCTTTTATTATCTTATCGGCGCTCCTCAGCATGGTCTCGGCGGTAATCATGGATAGGGTGGATGCGTAGCTGCTTATCTCCTTTCCCTTTTCTCTATTT
>JALSOU010000067.1 GCA_026986305.1 Thermoplasmata archaeon
CGTAGTGCCGGGCTGGGCCATCCCCGCTTGTTGATTTGCGAATATTAAAGGGATTTAAGATTTGCGAGCGAGCAGGTAAGCCCGATTTTCTTTCTCATGAATGTCTTTCTTTGGAGGGCGAGCCAGCGCAGGGAGCACAAAGAAAGAGATTCGGCTGTGGCCATCCCCGCTTGTTGATTTGCGAATATTAAAGGGATTTAAGGTTTATGGAATAGGGGTATGGAGATTAAAGCAGTTTCTGTCCGCCCTCTTTATATGCTGTGACAACCATGAATGTGTTTGTTTCCTTTATCCCCTCTATTGAGGGAAGGGTTGCCGTTACGAACTCCCTGAATGAAGAATAATCCCTGAACACAGCCTTGATGAGCATGTCCATATCTCCTGTAACCAGAAACAGGTCCAAAACCTGCGGAAAATCCGCAATTCTCTCGGCAATCTCATCGGCCTTGCTTGTTTCCACTTTAACACCTATCATGCTCCTTACAGCATCATCTCCATAGTAGCTGGACATAAGTTCCTCGTATTCGTCGCTCATGCTATTCACCTTGGGCTTTTGGCAGATATCCAACTGGGATAAAAGGCTTTCTTTTAAAAATCTTTTGACAAAAATATTAAGTGGTTTGGGACATCTGCTCTTACAGAGTCCTTATCATTTCAGCCACGAACTCCTTTGTTTCCTCATCATCAGGTATGGTCAGGGATTTCTTGTACTTCTTGCTGCCATCCTGTGCGTAATACCCCCTTGTTACGGAGATGAACTCATTTGTGCTTCCGTCTTCACTCGTGGCCTTCTTTCTTGCAACTTCTATGAAGTTGTTTCTTCCGAAGTCTTTTATCTCGGCTTTTATGGTCTCAAAGGAGACCTTATCTCTTCCGTTTTCTCTCATTTTTTGCACCTCTTTTCTTTTTTCGGTTTTAAGAGGCTGTGCCAGATTTCTCTGCCATCAGCTTCTTCTTTGTGCCTTTTTGTGAGGCAAGCCACCTATTTTCTCTTAGTGTATAAGCCTTACTGTTGCAGAAAGCATACAGTATCTTGGAGATAATAAATTACTTATACCGAGAATTTCATCAATAAAAAAGAGGTGTAGCTTGAGCCCGAAAAAAAAGGTCACCTGTCCATTCTGCGGCGAAGAGATAGAGGCCGAGGCGCTCCGCTGTCCCAAATGCGGTAATAGCTGGGATGATGCGGAGGAGAGAGAGGCCATAAGAGTTATGCTAAGCATGCCGGGAATGGGGGAAAAAAGGGTAAAAAAGCTACACGATGCCGGTTTCAGGAAGATAAAGGATGTTGAAGATGCGGATCTAGAAGAAATCCTCAGAAAGGCAGGAATACCGCTGAAAGTGGCTAAAGAGGTTAAAGAAAGGGTTGAAGAAAAAAAAGGCATATACATATGCCCTAACTGTGGGGCATTCGTTGGTGCAGAGGCGAAAGAGTGTCCAATATGCGGATCTCCCCTTGAAGGTGAGGAGGAGATTGAGGGTGAAATTGAGGAAAAAGGAGTAGAGGGGCTGAAAGACGACCTTTTTGTGGAAGAGGTGCAGAACCTCTATCTCTGCAAGATATGCGGAGCCTTTGTATCTGAAAACATGGATTCCTGCCCAGTATGCGGCGCTAAAATGCCTGAAAATAGGGCTGAAATGCCTGAAGTTGAAGATAAATATCTGGAAGATGAGGAAAAGAACATAGAAGCTATAAAGAAGTTTTTCGGTGTTGAAAAAATACCTGAAAGCTCCATACCTGCTCCGGATGTCCTTGAAACCACCACAGAACTGGATATATGCCCTAACTGCGGAGCATTCGTTAGACCTGAAGCTGAGAAATGCCCGATCTGTGGGGCTTCTTTGTTGGAAGATATTCCTGAAGAAGTGAAGGAAAAAGAGGAGCACGATGCCCTTCTTGAGCTTGAAGACCTCAAAGATCAGCTTATAGGCGCAGAGATTCCTGAGATTGAAGATATAGAGGTGAGCTTTATATGTCCTGAATGCGGTGCGGAAGTGCCTGAGGACTCGAAAGTATGCCCCAATTGCGGCGCAATTTTTGTAGATGAGAGCGAGAAGAAAGGAGAAGAGCATTCCATTCTTTCTCTTGAAGATGTAATTGGGCAGGAGGCAATTTCTGATAACAAATCCGAGGAGGAGATAAAGGCTGAAGTGGATTCTCTTATAATTCCCGAAAATGAAGGTAAGCCTGCTGAAAACAGCAAGTATGTTGAAGAGTTCGAACTCTCTCTGGGACTGGAAGGAGGGCTGGATGATATCTCCTCAATAGATGTCTCTGAGAAAAAGAGTGATAAACAGATAAAAATACCTTCTCTGGACATACCTAAAAAGCTCAAGAAAAGAGAATGGGGGAGGCTGGAAGACTACATCATGGCTGCAGCATCCATATCTGTTATACTCCTCGCATCCGAATACCTTCTAACATATCCATTTGTAACTCAGCCTAAGATAGCATACGGAAGCTCTGCGCTCTCCATCTTCGTTTCCCTGTCCTTCATCTCCACACTCGTTCTCTTTCTGGACAGGAAGGAGATATTTTCCAGAAAAATTGGATCCCTGTTCCTTATTTTTCCGCTGATATTTGTGCTTTTCATACCAGCGCACTGGTATTTTGATATAGTTTTTGAAAGAGCGCTTCTCTCAGATTTCATTATGGCAGGTCTGACAGCCCTGCTTTCCATAGGCGTACTGCTTATCTTCAGGGATGATCTCCATCCTTTCTTTGTTTCATACATCGGACTCATAGCTCTTGCCCTGCACTCAGTACTGTTTATTTCCGATTTCTATGCCAGTCTGCCTTCCTATGACTATGTTCCCTCCTATTCAATGGCTCTCTTTGGAGGCGGCATGCTTTCCTTCGGCGTGTATCTGAGGATCGACTCGGCGGTGAGGACCATATTGTCAACCAGAGATGTGCTTCTAGGCCACAAATATTACATAAGCGGAGAATACGACAAAGCGATGAAGTACTACACCAGAGCCATAGGGAGAAAGAGAGGAAACGAAGTTGGATATGATCTAGCCTATTACAGCAAAGGAACTGCACTGCTGAGCGCTGGAAATGCCATAGAAGCCCTGAAATACCTTAACAGGGCTATAAAGGACAACCCCAACAATGAGATGGCATGGAACAACAGGGGAATAGCGCTTGCGAATTTAGGACTGGATGAAGCTGCTTTAAAATCATACGAAAGAGCAACGGAAATAAACCCTGAATATGAGGTTGCGTGGAACAACATGGGAAACGCCTTGGCCAGAATGGGGAAGTATGAGGAAGCTCTGAAATGCTATGACAGGGCCCTGAGGATAAACCCTGATTACAGGGATGCGTGGATGAATAAGGGCTATGTGCTGATAAAACTGGACAGGTACAGGGAAGCTAAGGAGTGTGCGGAGCACATACTTCCATCTGGAAGTGGAAGAGGCAGAGGGGGAGCAAACAGGATTCCCATATAATCAGTCAAACACGATCTCTATGCTTTCAACCCTTGAAATCGGCATTCTGTCCCTGCCTTTTTTTCTTATCTCAACGAGGTTGTATTCGGTGAGCGCTCTCAGGTCAAAATAGACATTCTTATAATCCCTTTTAAGAGCCTGAGCCAGCTCCTTTATTGAGCCGTACCTGTTTTTTCTTATCAGCTCAAGCATCTCCACCCTTGAAGCGCTGAGAGCGTTGAATATGGAATAATCACTGAATATGATC
>JALSOU010000068.1 GCA_026986305.1 Thermoplasmata archaeon
GGTGCCTATAAACCTATGGATCTCAAAATCACCTCCTGCTGCATTTATTCCCGCAGCCATTCCCTGTCTCACAGCCATGGTTCCCATGCCCATCGGCACCCATTCACCTGTTATAAAATCCAGATATTCTGTGCAATCTCCTGCCGCATATACATCCGGTATTGAGGTCTCGGAGCGCTCGCTCACCCTTATGTGGCCTTTCCTCCCCTTTTCTATGCCCTTAAAGATCTCAGTGTTCGGAGAATTTCCCGTGGATATGAGGACCATATCAGCCTCAATTTCCCTTTCATTTCCATCTCTGTCCCTTATTTTAACCGCTTTAACAGGATCGCCAATAATCTCAGTTACCTCATGTGATAAATAGGATACTATGCCGTTTTTATCCAGCAAATCCTTGACTGTTGAAGCCATGTCCTCGTCTATCATGGCAGGAAGGGGATATGGTAGGAATTCCACCACATACACGGATTTTCCCATCTTTACTAGGGATTCAGCGCTCTCCAATCCTATCAATCCAGCCCCAACTATGACAGCCTTTTCCGCCCTTTCAACCCATTCAGACACCATTTTCAGGTCATCTATGGTCCTCAGAAAGAAAACTCCCTCGCTCTCAATGCCTTTTATTGGCGGAGCCCAGGGTCTCGCTCCTGTTGCGATTATCAGCTTATCATATTCCATATCTTGGATTTCTTCGCCTTTTTTCAGGCTCACAGCTTTGGAATTGAAATCAACAGATACCGCCTTCCACCCGTACATCGCCTTTATCCTGTTTTTCTCAAACCACTCATGTGAGAACTCTATGAGCCTTTCAGCCGAAGTTTGTCCGCGGAGCGCGTAGGGAAGCCCGCATCTGGAATACTGCCCGTAAGGTTCCGCATCCACCAATATTATCTCAGCTTTCCTGTCTGTTTTTCTGGCAAACTGTGCCGCAGTTCCTCCGGCTGCGCCGCCGCCGATTATTAAAATCCGCATAGCTGTAAATCTATCCCTGCGATTTATAGTTTTCTCCACTTCCAGATGTAAAACACAATGCCTGCGGCGATGCCAACAGCATCCACTAAAAAGTCCATGGGATCACAGGAGCGCCCGGGAACGAATCGCTGGTGGATTTCATCTGTGAAAGCATAGACAGCTCCTATTAAAAATGCTGAAAGCTCTTTATCCCGCATCCGTTCGGTTCTAATTGATGCAGAATAGAGGATTAAGCCAAAGATGGAGTAAAGGAAGAAGTGAGCGATTTTGTCATAGTAGGGTATTTTAATGCCCACCATTCCCTCAGGTGTCGGCGGTTTCGGATTTGCAGATATCAGGAAGATGAGGAGCGCATAGATGATGGCTAATATCCAGTATGGGAGGGAATCATTCTTTATTTTCTCCAGCCTCATCATCCTTTTCCTCATCTCCATTCTCTTCTTCGTATTCTAGCTCAGCTCCGCAGTATGGGCAGGTCTTAGTCCCCGGAGCTATCCTATTGCCGCATATGGGGCATTTCAGCTCCTCTCCTATCTCTGGCTTTTTAACAGTAACCATCCTTCTTTTGCGCTCCTTCGCAATGCGCGTCCACCAGTACATGCCCACTATGATGTATGAAAGGAATGCGGAATTGAGGAAGACACCACCGAAGGTTATTGGAAGCAGTTTCATGGTGAGTTCTCCCCTATCCATGTTGATTGCCGCAGGCCATATCCCTGAGTACATATTGGTTATATTCCAGGCGCTTTCATTGGAGTTGTTGGCCTTTACAATATAATAGAAGAAATAAAGCCCTTTTTCAAGCCTAATTTCCCTGTAATATATGTCTCCGCTTTTATTCATGGTCTCATTTATCGTTTCTTTTGTGTCTGGGTTCGTTATATTGACATATACCGTGTATGTGTAGTTTTTCTTCATCTTATCTCTGGAAAGCTCAACGGTGAAGTTAAACTCATGCGCATTTCCGTTCCAGACATGTGGAGATACCTTCCCATCCTTTAGAAGTCCATCATGAGAATATACAACAGGATCTGAAGAATAGGCTTCCCCAGCATATATAACAGCAGCTACAGGAGATAGTATGAGAAAGACCACAGTCATGTATATGAGCATGTCCTTGGGCCTGTCAATCTTAAACCAGAGAAAAGTGAGGGGGGTGAGAATTCCTATGGCTATAGAGCCAAAGCAGGAGTTCTCAGGGGATGCCACCATTCCATAGATTATCAGAAGGTCTATCAGAAAAGCTACCGATAATGCGCTCGGTAGGAGCAATTTTTTATCTTTCAGCGTTTTTATGAGTTTTTCCTGAAATGTTTCTGCTTTTTCAGGGGATTTTTTGGTTTCAGTCATAGCTCTGCATCTTAACTTTGTATTTATAGTCTTTGGGCTGTTCGAAGTTTGTGCCATATTTCATTTATATAGGCTACGCATAAGCAGTAACATAATCCTACCTTCTCTCTTCTCCCTTTTTTGGGAATGATGGAAAAGGGGTGAAAACATGAAAATAAAGATTCTCGCAATCTGGCTCACCGCAATCCTCGCAATAACTCCATTTGTTAGCGGTGAGTATCATCCTTATGCTCAGGAGAATCCCGTGCAGATACATGCGGGAGATTTCACTGTTGCAATAAACACAGAAAGTCCGGGAGTGGAGTTTCAGTCAAACAACGGCACACAGCCTTTTTCAGTCCAATATCTCTATGTTTACGCATATTCAGACAACATCTCCATGCCTGTGTATGTGGCGGACCTTTCAAAATCCTCATGGCTTCACCATGTAAACAGAAGCGAGGAAGATGGCACAACTCGCATATTTGTAGAGATGAGCGCTCCGCTGCTGATGCAGGACACCCAAAATACCTCCTTTGTCTGGGGAAAAATGAATATCTACCTTTTGATACTGGTAAATGGTGGCGAAGCGCAGCTCAGCATTTCAGTTAAGATGAGGGACCTCACCCCCATATCTGGAGTATCTCACATCGCATTGGTGCAGAAAATAAGCCCTGATGTGCACATAGACAGGGGAGAAATACATGTTTCTGGAGTGTTTTATAGGTGGCCTTCCAAGGTTAAGATAAGGGAAAACAGCGTGGAAAGGGATGCTGATGTGAGCTATGGCATGATGGATGGAGAGCTCTATCTTTCTTATCCATACAGCGAGGATGTTAAGGAGCTTTACTCCGAGGATTTGGGCGCTTATGCGGTGATAAAAGACATAACAGGAGAGATCTTTGGTTACGGCCTCGGGATTCTCCTGGGATCCATACTGCTGGGAATTCCATATGCATCCCACAGAAAAAGGAAGAAATCTCCTTTTGACATGGATTCCCCTCTTTATAGGAAATGAGGATTAACACTTTCTCTCTTCTTCAAACCTCCTCTTTCTTTTTTCATCTCCATTCCAATTATCTCTTTCTTCCGTGTATTATGAACCCTGTGTGCAAAAGTCCTGTGAATTCCGGTCTGGTAGCTCCTTTTTTCGCCTCTATATTCCTCTGAATAAGCTCCACAGCCCCTATATCAAAGAAATCCTCTTTCATAGAAAGGACGCTCTCCTCAACCTGATTGTATGTGGGAACATAGATGCACACATGCCCTCCGGAAATAAGAGAGCGGGAAACATTTTTAAGGGCGTTCCACGGGTCAGGCATGTCAAGAACGCAGGAAGAGAATTTTCCCTCAATCTCTGCCTCCCTTATATCTCCTTCCATGAATTCAACATAAGCATC
>JALSOU010000069.1 GCA_026986305.1 Thermoplasmata archaeon
AAATGTCCCGCGCTAAGACTCTTTTCTTCAAAAAGAGTCTGGCTGTTCTCCTGTCATCGAACATCCCGCCCAGTCAACTCCCTCGGCTGCGCTCGCTCGTGGACACGGGCTTACTCAGAAAATTCCGCAGGAATTTTCCTCGTCCCACCCGGTCAACTTTCTTCGCTCCATTCTTTCGTTAACAGAGATGCACAACAAGGAAGAAAACCTTTAATTTCCCATATTTCTGGGGAGCGCATGAAGCCGAAAATCCATGAATCTTGCTTCGTGGCGCATAACGCCACCATCATTGGAGATGTTGAGATTGAAGAAGGCTGTGGAATATGGTATGGGGCTGTGATAAGAGCCGACCTTAAACCTATACGCATAGGCAAAGGAAGCAACATACAGGACAATGTAGTCATCCATGTCAGCGAGGAGAATGGGGTAGAGATAGGAGAAAATGTCTCCATAGGGCACCTTGCAATGGTCCACGGCGCGAAAATAGGAAACAATGTGATTATAGGAATCAATGCCACCATACTTGACGGGGCTGAGATAGGAGACAATTCTATAATCGGTGCAAACGCCCTTGTTACTTCAGGAATGAAAGTTCCACCCAACAGCCTTGTCCTCGGTGTTCCGGGAAAGGTTGTTAAGACAGATGAAACAGGGGAGAAGTTCAAAGAAGCTTGCTTGGAAAATGCAAGAATTTATCACAGACTTAGAGATGAACATAAGGAAGGAAAGCACGAAATCTGGAAGAAAGATCAGGATGTGATGTCGTCCAGATCATAAAGTAGGAGTCCTTTAGCTCTAAGTTCTTCCCTTTTTCTGATCCTCTTTGCGACTATGCAATATCTTATTTTTTCTCCTGAAAATCCTGCTTTTTCCCTTTTCTCTTTCATCCTGCTTACTGTCTCCATTACTTCCCTCTCCCCCATTTCTTTCCATTTGACCTCACAGATAAGTATATTCTTTCCTATTCCCACGATATCTATTTCCTCTCCTTTTCCCCACCATCTCCCTATCTTTTCATATCTCTCAGGAAGCTTTCGTCTCATATTGAGATCCCTTATAAATGCTGTGGCTATTTCCTCGAAAACCCTTCCCACATAGGAATTGAAGTCCTCTCTTATCTCATCCACAATGTCCATTCCCATCTCCAGCTCCTCCCTTTTTGGAAATACATATCTGAACCAGAATGCAAAGAGAGGGTCTTTTATCCTGTATCTCCCTCTTTTTCCCCCTGTAAGCGGTGTTTCCATAACAATATATCCCATACTTTCCAGTATCTCCAGATATTTTCCAAGGGATGTCCTCTCAATCATGCTCTTATCAGCAATTTTCCCAAAAGTGTTGTATCCCTGAGAGATCGCTCTTAAAATGGAGAAATATCTCGAGACTTCCCTGAGCTCCTGTTTGAGCAGATACTTTGGCTCATCATAATATTTAGATCCTTTGCTGAGGAGGAGAGACCTGATATTATCCCAGAAATCCTTTTCAGGGTCGTAGTCCGACCAGTACTGCGGGATGCCGCCGAATACAGAATACAACATAACGCAGGTTTCGGGGTCCATATTGTGGAAATCCGGCATATATCTGAAAGGAATGGGTCGCATTTCCCACGCACCTGTTCTCCTGCCGTATATTGGAGAAGAATATGAGAGTATGCCCTCCATAAAGGAAAGCAAAGATCCACAAAGGATTAGCATTATCTTCGTATTTCTCAGGTGTGTGTCCCATACCTTCTGAAGGACTGAGAGGAATTCCTTATATGCCTTCGCTGCGTACTGAACTTCGTCGATAATAACAAGTGTTCTCTCGTTTTCAGCTTTTTCAGCGAGATACATAAAGAGAGCGCTCCAGTTTGAGAACGGTGATTCCCGAATATGCGGTTCTCCGAAATATTCAGCGATCCTGTATGAGAAATCCTCCAAGATAGTCCTGCTCTCCTCTGCCACGAGATAGAGGCCCTTGTGTCTTTCAAGGAAATGCCTTAGCAGATATGTTTTCCCTATCCTTCTTCTCCCATAGATAACCACGAGCTCTGCCCTCTCCGAGCTATATCTTTCCTCGAGAAAAGCCATTTCGCGCTCCCGATCAATAAACTTACTCTGGAGTATCATACTCGTGAGTAAGTATTGTGATATTTAAAGGTTGGTGTGAGGGTGCGCTCTCAGGGTTTGGAAGAAAGATTAAATACACATAAAAGATGGAGAAGCGGTGATATCATGCATAAAAGGTTGTTCATACCCGGACCCACTGAAGTTGACCCCATGGTTCTGATGGCACAGGCAAAGCCCATGATAGGGCACAGAATGGCTGAATACACCGAGCTTTACACAGGAATAATAGACAAACTGAAAAAATACTTCAAAACAGAGCAGAATGCAACTGTGATTACTGCCTCAGGAACTCTCTGGATGGACATAACCGCCAGAAATCTCGTGAAAAAGAAGGCTCTTGCCGTTGTCAATGGTGCATTCTCAAAGAGGATGTTCCAGACCATTCAGGAGTGTGGAAAAGAGGTGGATATGCTGAGTCTCGAATGGGGAAAGGCTGCTAAGCCAGACCTCGTTCTTAAAGCTCTGGAACAGGGAGATTACGACACTGTTACTATTGCGCAAAACGAGACCTCTACAGGTGTGAGAAGCCCTGCCGAGGAGATTGGAAAGGCGATAAAGAAGGAATATCCTGATGTGATGTATGTTGTGGATGCTGTATCCTCCGCAGGTGGAGACCTTCTTGAGCCTGATAAGATGCAGAGCGACATAATGTTCACCAGCTCACAGAAAGCTTTTGCACTTCCTCCGGGACTGACAATAGGTATTGTGTCTGATGCTGCCATTGAAAGAGCTAGGGAAGTTCCGGGAAGGGGGCATTACACCAGCTTAACGGTGATTTTTGATTACTATGCAAAGAAAAAGCAGAACCCCTCCACTCCGAATGTCTCGCTTATGTATGCGCTCGACTATCAGCTTGACCGCATGCTTAAGGAGACTCCTGAGGGTAGGTATGAGAGGCATCTGGCAATGGCAAAACTGGTTAGGGAATGGGCTAACAAGCACTTTGAGATGTTCCCTGAGCCCGGATATGAGTCTGTTACCGTTTCCACAATAAAAAACACCCTTGGAAAGAGCGTCGCCGACCTTAATAAAGAGCTCGCTAAGAGAGGTATGGCCATTTCCAATGGATACGGAGACCTCAAGGAGAAGACATTCAGGATTGCTCACATGGGAGAGTGGACTCCCGGAGAAATTAAGGAGGTTCTCTGGCACATAGAGGACATATGGGGACTCTGAGGTGAGAACATGGTGGAGATAAGGCCTTTCAGAGCCATAAGATACACCGAAAAAGCAGGGAATATGGAGGACCTGATAACCCAGCCATACGATAAGATAACACCTGAAATGCAGGACCGATACTATGAGGAAAGCGAATATAATTACTGCCGCCTCATACTTCCGAAAGAGGAGAACAGGTATGAGATTGCGAAGAAAAGGCTGGAAGAGTGGATTTCCTCTGGAATACTAAAAAAAGATGAGGAAAGAGCGCTCTACATCTACTTTCAGGACTTTGAAGTCCTTGGGAAGAAATACACGAGAAAAGGCTTTATCTCCGCTGTGAAGCTGCATCCCTTTGAGGAAAAAGTGGTGCTTCCACATGAAAAGACCCACAAAGGACCTAAAATAGA
>JALSOU010000070.1 GCA_026986305.1 Thermoplasmata archaeon
AAACCGCATGGACGAGATGAAGAAGATAAAAAGGGTGGCAGATCCTGATATGATAGTCTTCGTAGGGGATGCTCTGGCTGGAAACGATGCCATAGAGCAGGCGAAGAAGTTCGATGATGCCGTTGGAATTGATGCCGCTATCCTTACAAAGATAGACGCTGACGCAAAAGGCGGAGCTGCGCTTTCCATAGCTCATGCTGTTGGAAAGCCCATAATCTTCATAGGAACAGGACAAGAGTATGAGGACCTAATACCTTTTGATGAGGAATGGATGATAAAGAGGCTATTTGAGGGATGATATGAAGGTGCATCCTGAGTGTGCTCAGTGCCTTTTGAGGAGAATCCTCTATGAAACTAGGCTCGGCGGAGCTGATATTGATAAGCAGTATGAAGCCACGAAAATAGCTGTTAAGGCTCTTGCGGAGCGCTTTTCTCCCAACATCTGCTCTGCTGAGATTGCCACAGGAGTTCATAAAGCGGTTTACGAACTCTTGGGAAAGGACCCTTATGAGGATGCGAAGAGAAAGAGCAATGAGATCGCCCTGAAATTACTTCCAAAGGCTGAAAAGATGGTTAAATCCTCAGAAAATCCCTTCAGAACCGCTGTTCTCTGCTCAATAATCGGCAATGTTCTTGACTTCGGAATAAGGAGCGATTTTCAGAACGCAGATGTTCTTCTGGATAAGTTTGACTCTCTATGCGGGGAAGGTTTGGGCTATGATGACACGGATAAGATAAGGGAAATGGCGAAGGACTCTAAGATAGCCTACCTCACGGACAACTGCGGGGAGATAGTCTTTGACACTCTTTTGATAAAGGAGCTTAAAAAATCAGGAGCTGAGATAACCCTCATAGTAAGGGGGGAGCCGATTCTCACAGATGCCACCATGGAAGATGTCATCCAGCTCGGAATTGATAAGATGGTTGATAAGGTCATGACAACAGGGAGATTCGCCGTGGGAATTCCTTTCTGGGACATGCCTGATGAACTGGATAGGGAGTTGAGGAGCGCTGACCTGATCATCGCTAAGGGAATGGCTAACTATGAAACCCTTACAGAAACGGATTACGGGCCTGTGGCATACCTTCTGAGGACCAAGTGCAATCCAGTTGCATCCAGCATGGGTTTGAAGAAGGATATCAACGCTGCAAAGCTTTACAAATAGCTATTTCCTTCCCCACACCATCATCATCCTGTCGTCGGAGCAAGGAAAAAACCCTATGTTCTTAAAGCCCGCCTTAATGAGCATTTCCTTTATCTCCTGAGGAGAAAAATAATCTTCATTTATGCCTGTATCTGCTCCTTTCTTCCAGTCAGATATGCACACCATTCCTTCCTTTTTCAAGACTCTGTATGCCTCTCCAAGGGTCTTTTCAGCATCGGTGTGGTGAAGAGTTCTCACAGAGACAACAGCATCAAAGCTGCCATCCTTAAAAGGGAGCTCTTCTCCATAGGCTCTCTTTATGGTGTAGTTTTTACCCTTCTGCGGCTCAGCATAAGGATCTACTCCTGTAACATTCATGCCTTTTGACGCCAGAAATCTGGCGAAATCCCCTATTCCACACCCGATTTCAAGTACCTTTTTGCTGTGCTTTATGCACTCATAAACCTCATCCCATATACCCAATCCTCAATCCTCCTCCTTTAGCATCTCATTTAGCTCTTTTGCCATTATGAAGTCCACAACTGTCATATTCACCTTCTTAACGCCCTCAATTCCTTTTATAGCGTGTTTTATGCTGTATGCAAGCTGAACTCCAAGAGGGCATGTGGGAGCGCTCGGTCTAAATACAACATCCACAACCCCATCTTTCACTTTAAGATCCACTATGAGATTCATGGTTATTACATCAATAAAGGTTTCGGGGTCTATGACCCCTTTTAATACCTCGATTATCTTTTCTTTGAGCTTTTCATCGCTCTCAGGCATGCTCATGCCTTCAGTATGTCGTCTATGAACTTATCCTCCGGCTGCACGCCTATGCTTATCACAGCACCGTTGTTTATCACCTGCTGTGGAACAGCGCTCACATTGTAGAGATTTGCCAGATCAGGGTTCTCATAGGCCTCCACACACTCTGCCTCCACCTTTCCTTTTGCAGCTATTGCCACCTTATTGGCGAGAACGACAGCCATCGGACAATAGGGGCATGAAGGTGTCACATAGACCTGCACATTGACCTCTTTGTCCAGCCCTCTTAGCTTCTCCTCGTTTATAGGCAGGAGCATGCTCTCATCTCTGGATACTAGCACTATGGTCTCAACAAAGCCCCAGCCCTCCTGTCCCGCCGGTGCTCCTGTGTATCTTATCCTGTATCCAGAGTCAGGGTCTATTAGCACTGTTGGAAACCTTGATACTCTGTACTTTTCACACTCAGGGTCTCCTTTGTTGTAAATCCTTACATTTATCTTGTCGGTGAGCTCTGCAAGCTCCTTGGATATCTGAACCGTGAAATCCTCAAACTCTTTGTGCTCGCTGTCGTTAGGGTCTATGAAGACCACTAGGTCTATCTTCCTCTTCATCTCTTCTTCAAATCTCTTCCTCAGCTCGTTGGCTGACTCATCATCTATCAGTCTTTCCATTTTTTCACCTCTCATGCTTCAAATCCTTCAACGCTTTTCTCCTCATTCTTCCAGTATGGATTGGTAAGGTCCTCATAGGCGCTCAGCGCCGCTATAGCACCTTCCGCAGCTGCGGTTACTATCTGCTTAACGCCACCTATCACATCTCCGGCTGCATACACATACCTAACTGAGGTGCGCATCCACCTGTCAACAGCGATGTATCCATCATCTGTGAGCTTGACTCCCAGCTTTTTCGCCAGTTCTGTGTTGGGGTTCTCACCTATGGATATGAATATGGCGCTCGCCTCCACCAACTTTTCCTCACCTGTCTTTTTGTTTTTCACCTTTGCGCCTGTGACCTTTCCATCTCCAACTATCTCCGTGACTACAGAGTCCCAGATAACAGGTATGTCCATGGAGAACATCTTGTCTTGAAGGGCTTTTTCAGCCCTAAGCTTGTCCCTACGGTGTATGAGGGTGACATCGCATCCTATTCCTTTGAGATAGATTGCATCTCCAACAGCGGTGTTTCCTCCACCCACCACCAGAACCTTCTTTCCTTTGAAGAAGAAACCATCGCAGGTTGAGCAGTATGAAACTCCTCTGCCGTAAAGCTCCTGCTCTCCCGGAACCCCCAGATGGCGGTGCTCGCTCCCTGTGGCTATTATAACTGTTTTACCAGCATATTCCCTGCTCATCTGAGTCCTCAGAACGAAGTGATCCCCATCTTTTCTTATATCAACCACAGGGTCTATTTCCTTAATTTTAACATATTGGAGCGCATGAGTCTTGAATTTCTCAGCCAGCTTCATGCCGTCTATGCTCGTGAATCCCGGATAATTCTCTATGGCCGGCGATTCTCCAACCAGACCCCCAGCTGTCTTTCCATCTAGGACTATGGCTGTCAGACCTGCTCTTACCGCATATATACCAGCCGTAAGGCCCGCAGGGCCCGCACCGATTATAACCGTGTCGTAGCTTTCCATGGGCATGGGCCTCCATTTTCCACATATATAAAGATATTCGGGACAGTTTTGTTACCCCACTTCGAGATGACAACTCTGGTATTCGGAATCAGGA
>JALSOU010000071.1 GCA_026986305.1 Thermoplasmata archaeon
GATTATGACCTCCAAAAATACGCCTTTCAGGTCCTTTACTATATCATATGTAACCTCACGATTTAGAGCTAGAATCCCCCCATAAGCGGACATTGGGTCAGCATCCATGGCCCTTCTGAACGCTGTGTATATGTCGTCAGCGCTCGCCACTCCACAGGGGTTTGTGTGCTTTATAGCTGCAACAGTTGGTTCATCGAAGTCCTTCACAAGCTCAAGGGCATCGTTCGTATCCAGTATGTTGTTGTAAGACATGGCCTTTCCATGGAGCTGCTTTGCTGAGGCTATGCACGGCTCCACTATCTCAGGGTCCCTGTAAAAGGCGGCCTCCTGCTCCTTGTTCTCGCCGTATCTCAGGTCCTGAACCTTCAAATAGTGGAGAAACAGATGCTCAGGAAACTTCTTTCCCGTAAATCTCCTTGAAAGGGTGCTGTATATGGTGGAATCATAGGCTGCGGTATGGGCAAATGCCTCAAGGGCAAGTTCACGCCTGAGTTCAATTGGAACATCCCCCTCCTCAATCAAAGCCTCTACGATTTCATCATACCTCTGAGGATTTGCCACCACAACGACATTCTCATGGTTCTTAGCGGCGCTCCTTATCAGCGTCGGCCCGCCTATGTCTATGTTCTCTATCAGATCTTCAATTGGAGCATTCCCATCTTTTGCAACCTTCTCAAATGGATAGAGGTTCACGACAACCATATCTATCGGCTCTATGCCGCGCTTTTTTAGTTGAGAGAGATGATCCTCGTTTCTCAGAGCAAGAATGCCTCCGTGGATAACAGGGTGCAGGGTCTTCACCCTTCCGTCAAGCATCTCGGGAAAGCCTGTTATCTCCTTAACCCTTCTAACAGGTATGCCTGCCTCTTCTATCGCTCTGGCAGTGCCACCTGTGGATATTATCTCTATGCCAAGCTCATGAAGATTCCTCGCCAGATCTACGATTCCTGTCTTATCCGACACACTGAGGAGCGCTCTTTTTATGCTCAAGCTTTCACCAGCGACCGAAAACGGAGCTTGGAAATAAAGTTAACCCATGATGGCATATCAAAAAATACAGACTCTTCATCACATTTTTAATCCGCAAAACTATGCGGTGCCATGGACATTGGAAAGATAAAAGAGCTTTATGCTGAGCTGAATCCCGAAATAGATAAAAGGCTGGAAGAGTTCAGAAAAATCAGGGAGAATGGGAATGGAAGGGAGATTTTCGCTGAGATGGTTTTCTGCCTACTCACCCCTCAATCAAAGGCCAAGGTGTGCTGGGCCGCTGTGGAATGTATGAAATGGGACACCTTATTTTATGGGAGCGAGGAAGATATCACGGCCTGCCTGAAAGGTGTGAGGTTCAAATACACCAAAGCCAGAAGGATAATCAGGGTTAGGGAGCGCTTTCCAGAGGGCAAAGGGATAAAAGAGCTTCTGGATTCGTTCAGCGACGGATTTGAGGCAAGGGAATGGCTTATCAAGAATATAGATGGATATGGATACAAAGAAGCGAGCCACTTTCTTAGGAACATAGGGTACGGCCTTGAACTTGCAATACTTGACCGCCACATCCTCAGAAATCTGGTATCTGCAGGGGTTATAGAGGAAATTCCCTCCACTTTGAGCAAAAAGAGGTATCTGGAAATAGAGGAGAAGATGCGCATATTTTCAGAGGAGATAGGTGTGCCCATGCCTGCGCTTGACCTTATTTTCTGGTATTCAGGCACTGGAGAGATTTTTAAATGATTTTTCTGATAATTAAACGAAAGTTTTAAATAGTGTCATACATTTGGCGTACATGTGTCCGATAATTGTCTGACAGGACGGGATGAAAAATGAGCACAGAAGCAATAACACCGGAAAATATGGGCTTTGAGTTCCACGACGAGGCGGTTGTGGAGTGGATGAAAACGCACACGGTAGAGGACCTTAAAGACCTCGTATTCGAGCTCTATGCCATGGGAGAAGATGTCTCTGAGCTCGTTGCAATAGTCAATGAGCTGGAAGAGATGGAGATGGAGTTTGAAGGAGAGCTGATGTACCAGACAGACTACAGTCTCGGAGCGGAGCTTGCCCTAGCATAAACCCTTTAATTTTCTTAAATTTTAAATATGAAAAGAGCGTTTGAGTTTTTGTGAGCAAGGGCATTTACAAGATACCGAAGGAAGAGGATGTTCTCAGGATTTCTATGGAGATACTCAGCGAACACGGCATAGTCAATTCCCTTAAAATGCTTACAAAGCTCGTGAATATGCGTGCTAAGTCGGAAAATCCAGATTGGAGAATAGGACCCAAAAGACTTAAAAGAGTGCTGGCCAGAAACGGCAAGATAAAGATAGAGGTTATAAGCAGAGAAAGCGACGAAGAGCTGGGCGGTGAGGTAAGGTGTGTTGTCTGCGGAGAAGTGATGGAACCTGAGCTAAACAAGACCCTATATGGAGGGGTGGTGACGCTGGGATACAGGTGTAAGCACTGTGGATACCGAACAGACACAAAGAAAAAGATACCGATGAGATATGTTTTCAGGCTTAGATAAAGCCTATTTCCTCAGCTATTTTTCTGGCGCTCTCCTCCGGGTCCTCGCTTTTGTATATCGCCCTTCCGACTATTATGAAGTCCGCTCCAGCCTCAATAGCAGATCTAGCAGATCCTCCCTGCGCTCCCACTCCCGGGCTGAGGATTAGAAGCTCACCTATGATTTTCCTCAGATGCTTTATCCTCTCAGGTCTCGTGGCAGGTGCTATTATCCCTGAAACTCCTGCTTTAACTGCGGTTTCAGCCAGATCATCCGCAAGCCTAGCGGTGAATTCCATTCCGCCGGGGTGGCTCATCTCAGTCACGGCGAAGACATCCATCCCCTCTGCTGCATCAACGCACGCTTTAAGGGAGTCTGAGCCAACGAAGGCGTGGGCTATTATCCCGCTAGCTCCTCTTTTCCTTACCTGCTCCACTATCAGGCGGTTTGTGTTTGGAATATCGGCAACCTTAAAATCGCATATTACAGGCGCAAATTTAGATAGGGATTCAACGATTTCCATTCCTGCGCTCAGCACAAGAGGGTAATTGACCTTTATGGCATCCACATATTTGTTTACAGATCTGGCTACGGAGAGCGCTCTCTCAGGGTCGGTTTCATCGAGAGCTAGTATCAATCCAGTCCTTCTCCTTATTCCGGACATCACAGAACACCCAGCATGTTTTTGAGCTCCCATTCTGTTACTTGAGCCCTGTACTCAGCCCACTCCTTGCGCTTTATGTGTAGGAAGTGCTCAAAGACATGGTTTCCAAGGGCTTCTTTCATAAATTCGCTCTCTTCCATTATGTTGAGGGCATGGCCCAGACTCTCAGGCAGGCTCTCTATTCCCATCTTCTCCCTAGTTTTCTGGTCCAGATGATAGAGGTCCTTTTCCACAGGCTTCGGAGGCTCAATCTCATCCTCTATGCCCTTCAATCCAGCATGAAGGAGGACTGCGAACTGAAGATATGGATTTCCTGCAGGGTCAGGATTCCTCACCTCAGCCCTCGTCCTCTTCTCCCTTCCAGCAGGTATTCTTATGAGAGCGCTCCGATTTCTGAAAGCCCAGGAGATGTAAACAGGCGCTTCATATCCTGGAACCAACCTTTTATATGAGTTCACCCATGAATTAAGAACAGC
>JALSOU010000072.1 GCA_026986305.1 Thermoplasmata archaeon
AGGCATGTGGGCAAGTATTTCGGGTGGGCTGACATCCTCAGCCATAACCACAAACTTGGCCTCTCCGCGCTCTACGATCTTCGTGACCTCGTTTGTGCCTTTCCTTACTTTACCAGTGTCTCTGGCGAGTTCTACCGCTTTGTATATCTTGTCAGCGAGTTCCTTAGGTGTTTCATATCTCACAAATATTGCAGCCATCTTATTACCTCCTGTGGGCCATAAGCCTCATCATTCACAGGTAAGCCCGCCTAAATCAATAGGGTATAAAACACTTTCCTATGTTAAGGGAGAGAACCTATATATACTGGAAAAAGGTCTAAGTCAGATGGATAGGAAGGATCAACATGCTCTCAGACCAACTTCCAGAAGCTAAAAATGTATTCGTTGACCGAACTATAGAGCTGGCAAAGCTCCACACTGCCTTGAAGATGGCATCTTCTGGAAAAGGCAGGCTCATATTGGTGGAAGGTGAGGCTGGAATAGGAAAGACATCCCTTATAAATAGATTCCTAAAAGATGTTGAGAACTCAAAAATAAGGAGATCTGAATGCATATATGGAGAAAATGAGCCATATGCTCCCATCAAAAGAATAATGGAAGAGCAGGAAATAGAGAGCATAAAAAAAGACATACCGCTTCTAGGAATTATGCCCATCCCTGCACCTTCTAAAAAGAAAGATGTGGAAGAATTGGGCGGTGAAAGGGAGAAGATGTTTGAATCTTTCATAGGTTTTATAAAGAAAAGGGCAGGAAAAGAGAAATCTGTATATGTGATTGAAAATATACAGTGGTTGGATGATGCATCTGCAAAGCTAATAGAAAAGGTGCTTCCTACAATTGGAAAAACAAAAATACTTTTTATAATGACATATAGGCCGGGAGAAATATCAAGAAATGGTCCCGCAAAGGATTTGATATCCAAAGCGAAGATTTTGGAGATTGCCAGTACCATAAAGCTTGAGCGTTTGGAGCAGCCAGATGTTGAAGAGATGGTTAAAGGATTATTAAACAGGGATGATGTGCCTAAAAGCTTCATAAAAGAGGTGTATAAAGAGACAGAAGGCAACCCTCTTTTTATAAAAGAGCTCCTAAATTCTCTGATACAGGAAGGGATAATCGATCCCACATCTTATCTGAGCATAGAGGCCAAAAAAATAAGGGTCCCTCCCAGCGTTAAAGAGATAATGTTGAGAAGAATTGCTAAGCTCAGTCCTGAGGCTAGAAAGGTTTTGAGTTATGCTGCAGTCATAGGTGTTCGGTTTGATTTTGAGACTCTTAGAAATCTCACTGGAATGGAGGAAGACCCCCTTTTAGATGCCTTAGATGAGCTTTTATCCGCAGGCATAATAGAGGAAGACAAAGATACAGAAGAAGAAATCTATATATTCACATATGTTCAAATGAAAGAGGTTGTGGAAAGCAGTCTAAACAAGAGCAGGAGACGGGTGATGCATAAGAGAATAGCAGAATTCATGGAAAAACACGGAAAAGACCCATATTCCATGGCAGAGCACTTCCTAAAAGGAGGGGTGTATGAAAAAGCATACAAATATGCTGTAGAGGCAGCTGAGAAGAGCATAGAATCCCTCGGTTTTGAAGCGGCTGTGAAATACTATGAGATGGCGGCAGATGCCTTTGAGAAAATGGGTGGGGAAAAGGATGAAAGAGAGTTGCTTAAAATACTGATAAACATCGGGAACTTGCATAAAACCCTTGGAAACTGGGATGAGGCAAAAAGCTACTATTTGAGAGCGCTCCACCTCGCCGATAAATTGAATGATGAGGAGGCGAGCATCGAAATAAACTTCGGAATGGGGGATATGGAGAGGAATAAAGGAAACTGGGAAAAGGCAGAAATGTACTTTGAAGCCGCTAAAAACATAGCCGAAAGAAGAAAAGACAAGCACAAACTAGGAGAAGCGGAGAGGTCCTTGGGCTATCTGCACTGGAGAAAGGGAGAATATGCTGAGGCGGTTGAGCACTTTACAAAGGCCATAAAGTATGCTAAGGAGTCCAACGACTCAGGAATGGCCGGAAAGATATTCATAGAAATGGGAAATGTCTATTCAGACATGGGCAACATTGAGAAAGCCATAGAGTACTACAAAAAGAGCATACCCAGACTTAAAAAGATGAAAAATTACAGGGAGATAGGGAGGGCGCTGAATAACTTAGGTGACAGCTACTTACAGCTAGAAAACTGGAAAAGCGCCACAGAATACTTCGCTAGGGCAGAAGATGCTGCCGCAAAAGCTGGAGACATAAATATGATCGCATGGGCGATGTTCAATGCTGCCGAGGCGTATGCCAGAAACGGAGAGGTGGAAAAGGCCAAGAAGTTCTGCGACGAAGCATATGAAGTTCTAGAAAAAATGGGAGATAGGGTCGCCATAGCCGCAATCCATAGAGTTTATGGTATAATTGCCATGGAAGAAGGAAAATGGGATGATGCGAAAAAACATCTGAAAAAGAGCGTTGAAATACTTAAAGAGCTAAAAACGCCCTATCTCCTAGCCCTTTCACTTTTTGAATTAGGAAATGTCTATGCTCATAAAGGCAAGATAGATAAAGCCAGAAAATACTACGAAGAAGCCATGAAGATATTTGAAGGTATAAAGTCGAAGAACAACATAGAAAAGGTTAAGAAAGCCCTGGAAAATTTGGAATCATCTGAATCTTAAAATCAGATAGTCCGCACCTCTATCCCCTTCATTCCAAGAAAAACCCTCAACCTTTCCAAGCACCTCAGCTTCCAGTAATTCGTAAAGGTGGAGCGCTGGATAAAGGTCGGGAAATGTTATTCCATATGCTTTTCTCCCTGTATCTTTTACCCTATCAATGGCGCTCTCCAGAAGCAACCTTCCCAGTCCTTTTCTCCATCTTGAAGGGTGGACTGCTAGGATTTCAAGAAACGCTGAGTTTTCATGGAGTTCCATACCTATTTCTCTGAAAATCCTGCGATATCCCTCAAAAACCTCCGGATTATGGACATAATTTATCCCGATAATCCCGATTATTTCTGGATCTTCTACCGTTATTATCTCATCAATCTCGTTTTCCAGCCTCCACCTCAGAAAAGGAGCATATATCTCCCTAAATCTATCTTTCCATTCTTTCTCCCCGGGTACGGGCTTTTTATGCACCCACTCGAGGGCAGGGTATTTACCTCCGGTTTTTTCATACACATCCCTCATTAGGGTGTATATCTCCTCAAATCTGGAGATCAGCGGAGCGCTTTCTCTTTTATATCTCCTCATCGCCACCATTCCTATCCCTCGGCTCTCGGGCATCCTCTATCCTATAATCTCCATGCCCTATTTCTTCCTTTGTTCGGAAGGCATAATAAGGTATCAGTATGAGGTGAATTATGAGAAATATCAGCACAGCGATGATGGTAAAGGAGATTATAGGCCAGACTGCGAGAGTAAGCGCCCCCGCAATTATCAGAATATATGGCCACGAAACAAAAAATAGTCCTAGCGCAGTAAAGATAGATATAAAAAGAAGGGTTTTCTGGCTCAATCAAACCCTATCCTTATGCCATCGTCTCCTGAAGTTTCCTGCGGCAGATATGGTCTGAGAGCCATTGCGAGATTTGCTATGGTCATGGACTGGAGAA
>JALSOU010000073.1 GCA_026986305.1 Thermoplasmata archaeon
ATCCTTTCTCTATTAGGGTCTTAACCTGCCATATTATCTCATCTATGTGGTCCGTGGCATTTGCATATAGGTTCACAGAGGTGACTCCGAGGGCCTGCATGTCCTCCATAAACGCTTGGGTGTATTGTTTTGCAAGATCTTTAACGGTGATTCCCCGATCATTAGCCCTATTAATCATCTTGTCGTCTATGTCCGTTATGTTCATTAGGTAGAAGACCTGATATCCTTTATACCTCAGATAGCGGGCTATGGCATCAAAGGCAACATAGGTTCTCGCATGGCCTATATGTGGCATATCGTAGACTGTGGGTCCGCAGACGAACATGTTGACCCTATTCTTATGAATCGGCACAAATTCTTCCTTCTCTCTGCTCAATGTGTTGTAAACCTTCATGGAATCACCGCATGGGCGAGGAGGGAGTCGAACCCCCAAAAACCCGATCTGCAGTCGGGCACATTAGCCGCTCTGTCACTCGCCCTTTTCAGGCTGCGATTGGAAGGGGGTATATGAATTTTTAGGGCTTTCAATACACTTACCCCTGACATCCTCAAACTATATATACACATTGGGAATGGGGCGATGAGGAATCGACATGGAAGTCATAAGGTGCAATTCATGCGGGGTAACCCTCTCAGAAAAAGGCGATGTGAGCTTCCTCTGCCCGAACTGTGGAAAGGCAGTGATAGGAAGGTGCTCACACTGCAGGGACCAGAGCGTTGAGTATGTCTGCCCAGAGTGCGGCTTCGTCGGTCCGTGAGGTGATAAGATGGGTGAAGTGGCGATGATATACAGGATAATGCCCGAGTCCCCGGAGAGCATGGACTCCATAAAAAAGGAGCTTGAAGAGAGGGTCAAGTCTGTCGGTGCTGAGCTGAACAGGGTTGATGAGAAGCCAATAGCATTTGGACTCAAAGCCCTTGAAGTGGCTATAATAATGGACGATAAATCTGGAAAATCAGGGGAGCTGGAGGAGAAGCTATCATCCATACCCGGAGTTCAGAGCCTTGAACTGGTGGATATGAGCCTCATATGAGTGCGAAGGCTGCTAGAAGAGCCTCCAACTGAATTCTCGGGTTTGAGCCCTCCACTATCCTGAAATCCGCTTCCCCTATTCTCTCCAGCAGGGCTATCTTCTTTTCTTCCTTTATTCCAGGCTCGTCTATGACAACCCTGTGTATGGCCTTTATTATGTCCTCTCCTGAAAGCCCCTGATCTATCAGCAGTTTGTCCAGAATCTTCCTCGCTTCAATGAAGTCCCCATTCATCGCCTTTCCAACCATGTTTTTTATGTCCTCAGGGTCAGCCATGGCTGTGGCTTCAAATATTGTTTTCAGTGTTATCTTCTTACCTTCTGAGAACGAAGCAGCCACCTGCAGTGTGTTAACCGCTTTTCTCACATCACCCTCAGAAACATATGCTATCTGCCTCAGAGCCTCCTCATCTATGTCTATTCCCTCTCCTTTTACGATTCTTTGCAGGTACTCCATAATTTCTTCTTCACTAGGGCGTGTGAACCTGAAAACAGCGCACCTTGACTGTATGGGCTCTATTATCTTTGAGGAGTAATTGCATGAGAGTATGAACCTGCATGTCCTAGAATATTTTTCCATGGTCCTTCTAAGAGCTGCCTGTGCATCGGATGTGAGAGCATCAGCCTCATCCAGAAATATGATTTTGAAAGGAGCTCCTCCTATCGGTGCTGTTCTGGCATATTCTTTTATATTCACCCTCACCACATCAATTCCCCTTTCATCACTGGCGTTAAGCTCATAGAAGTTGTTTCTCCAGTTCTCACCGAAGAACTCCTTGGCAAGAGCTATGGCACATGTGGTTTTTCCAACACCGGCAGGCCCTGCGAAAAGAAGATGAGGCATGTTTCCGCTTTTAACATAGGATTTAAGCCTTGGAATGACGGTTTTCTGCCCCACCACCTCGTCCAGATTTTTGGGCCTGTACTTTTCGGTCCATATTTCAAGCATGAAGGTAGATTGTCATCGCATATTAAGTTTTTTCACTCATGCTTTATCATCAACAGCCTCTCCATACCTTTTCCCTGTGCTCTTAAGCCTTCTCCTTTTCGGCGAGAGATACATGGCTATGAAGAATATGGCCACAGCGTAGAAAACTATGAGGGAGCCGGGAGGGAGGAACTCAAACATGGCCGAGGTGAATATGCCGCCAACAGCTGATATCTCCGCAAATATCACGGAGAGAATTATCAGATATCCCATCCTGTGGGTGAGCTGGTATGCTGCTGCAGCAGGTGCTGTTATGAGGGCAAAGACAAGAACAGCTCCAACCGTGCTCATTGATGCTACTATGGTTATTGCGATAAGCGATAGGAGAGTGTAAAATATGAGAGAGACGGGGAGTCCCATGGCAAGTGCCATCTCCTCGTCAAATATTATGGCCTGAAACTCCTTGAAAAATGCGAAGGACACGGCAACGACTGTTATAGCCATGAGGGAAATCATAATCATTGAATCCCATGATGTTCCCAACACATCTCCGAAGAGATATGAGTATGCTTCAGAATTATAGCCGGGAAGGAGTTTTATGAAGACTATGGCTAGAGCCATCATGAGGGAGAAGAGCATGCCTATGGAGACATCCTCTCTGAGATGACCTTTTCTTGTGGTATACCCCACTCCGAATCCGAGGATTAAGGAGAATAGGAGCGCCGTGATAAGCGGGTTTATTCCTATGAGTATTCCCAGAACCGCTCCTGCGAAGGCAGAGTGCGCTATACCAGCACCCATGAATGATAGGCCGCGCATTATAACAAAAACTCCGATTATACCGCATGCTAATGCAGTCAGTATTGCGGATATGAGAGCGCGCTCCATGAACGGGTAGGAGAATATATCAGTGAACATGGTGATCACTCACTATAACAGAGATCTTTCCTTCCTCTCTCACAACCCTCACAGGGGCGGAATAGACCTGTTCAAGTATCTCCTGCTTGCACACCTCTTCAAAGCTTCCGAAGGCTACAATCCTGTTTCTTAGGTACATTATCCTGTCAGCCACAGAGGAAATGGAATTGACATCATGGGTTACAAAGAGAACCGTGAGTCCTTTTTCCCTGTGCAGCTTTGATATTAGATTAACTATGCTCTCCTGAGATTTCACATCCAGACCTGTGGTAGGCTCATCAAGAAGCAGTATTTCAGGCTCCTGAACCAGAGCTCTCGCTATGTATATCCTCTGTTGCTGTCCTCCAGATAGATGGCCAAAAGGCTCGTCTTTTTTCTCATACATATCCACCTCCATGAGAGAGCGCTTCGCAGCCTCATAGTCCTCTCTTTTCGGGTGTCTGAGAAGGCCTATTCTCCCGTATCTTCCCATTAGGACAACTTCTTTTGCAAGCACCGGCATCTTCGGATTTATGTATGTCTTCTGCGGGACATACCCTATCTTCTTCCTTATCTCTGTGAGGTGGGAGAAAAGCTCCTTTCCGAGCACCTCTATCCTTCCCTCCGACGGTCTTACGATTCCCAGTATTGTTTTCAGCAGAGTGGTCTTTCCAGAGCCGTTTGAGCCTATTATACCAATGAATTCCCCTTTCTCTATGTCAAAAGTGATGCGCTCCAAAACCACCTTGTCCTCGT
>JALSOU010000074.1 GCA_026986305.1 Thermoplasmata archaeon
AGCCTTTGATGCTCTTGAGCTGGGTTACACCCCGATAGTGGTGGAAGATGCGACGGGGAGCAGGAATAAAAGAGACCACGAAACAGCCATGATGAAGTTCTCATCAAGCGGCGTTTTAGTGGAGAGCGCAGAGATGATAATCTATGAGTGGCTGGAGAGCGCAGAAAACAGGAAATTTAAGGAGATTTTGGAGATTATAAAGGATTAGGCTGTGTCTACCCTCGGAGCCAAAAGGTACCTTCCTTTTCCCATTCCTCCAGCTATATCGAAGATGATGTCCAGAGGATAATCTGTTCCTAGCCTTATGGTGATGTTAGGGGACTTTATTGCGTTTATCATGTCTGAAAACTGCTTCAATGTATATGTGCTCTGTGCCTTTTCTTTGACATCCATATCCACAAGTGCGTCCTTTGGAAGGTGTAGCTTGGCCTGATCCGCTCCTTCCGACCTTGAAGATAGCTCAAAACCATCCTCAGTTATCTTCAGAGATATGCTCTCAGAGATGCTTTTAGCAGCGGTTACTCCTTTTTTTATCTCGCTTATTGGCAGAGTTATCCTAGCTGGAAGGTCCAGCTCTGGAACCTTCGGGTCTATCATGCTGCTGGCATCTATAAGAGCCATCTTCCTAGTGACATTACCTATCTTTATTACCAAAAGGTTGGCCTCTGAATCGAGATCAACGGTTATTATATCATCTGAAGATCCTAGTTTTATGGTTTCTTTCAGCTTATCTAGGTCTATTCCCATCTCAACCTCAGAGGCCTCATACTCCTCAAAAGCCTCTTTTCCGAGATCTATTGTCACCATGGCCACCCTTGAGGGGTCAACAGCCTTTGTATGGATGCCGCTGGCATCCGCTGTGAACTTCGCCTCTGGCACCAATATTGAGGTCACATCAACGACTTCCTTCATTATGCTGAGTTTGAGTTTCGCGTGGAACATGTTATCCCTCTAAAATCCCCAATGGAGGTTTTCTTATAAAGATTGCGGAGTTTAAAATGACATAATAATGAAAAAATAGCGGGGGGTGGATTTGAACCACCGATCTCCGGGTTATGAGCCCGACGGGATTTCCTGGCTACCCTACCCCGCTATGAGGGTTATGAGCCCGACGGGACGAGCTAAATGCGTTTATAGAGTTTGGGTGGGCATTTGGCGAGCCAGCCTTCTGAAGGAAGGCGCGGTTTCCTGGCTACCCTACCCCGCTATGAGGGTTATGAGCCCGACGGGACGAGCTAAATGCGTTTATCGAGTTTGGGTGGGCGTTTGGCGAGCCAGCCTTCTGCAGGAAGGCGTGGTTTCCTGGCTACCCTACCCCGCTATGAGGGTTATGAGCTCGACGGGATGAGCTAAATGCGCATCTGTTTGGGTGGGCAAGATATCCTGCGCTCCAAAGTCTTACTCAACCTCCAATATAAAGATATCGCTCAGGGCCTCAGCACTCATAGGGTTCATCACTGCTCAGCTGACCCTCTTGTCATCATCGACCCAGAGGGGGATTTCTCAGCCTCAGATAAACCTTATCGGGAAGAGGTTCCCTTATCACATATCCCTTAAATTCCAGCCTTTTTATCAGGAGTTCCGCCCTTTTGTAGGATATTTTCATGATTTTTGCCAGCTCTTTCAGGGTTATGGGGTAATTGTCGGAGATTGCCTTTATCGCTCTCATCTCCATCTCGTTCATGCCCTTTCCTTCGCAAGTCTGGCTATGTGCTCCACGCTCCTCTTGTAGTTCTCCATCGCAACCTTCACATTGGCTTCAACCATGGACCATGCCCTTATGAAGTCGCCGTATTTCATCCTGTATCCCCTTTTCTTTCCGCTTTCATCCTCCCTTTCGCCGTCTTCAATAAGTTCCATGTTCCTGAGCTTCCTGATATAGCGGTAAACCGTTGGCTTTGAGGTTCCGAGAGAGACTGCAATTTCATCGGCGCTCCACACCCTCTCAGGTCTTTCAAGGAAAAATTCCCTGAATATCCTGAAACCGATGGTCTCCTCCCTGTCCTGCGCCAGATACCCTATCTGCCTTAGGAACTTCTTAACAGCCACATCAAGGTCCATCTCCGCTTCCAGAGGCATCTCGTAGACAACCCTTATTTCGAATGGCATGAGAGGAGATTAACAGAATATATTTAATCTTTACCTCTTTTTCTTAAATTTTTCTTTCTGAGTAATAAATTGCTCTTCAAAACCCTTATTAACTCCCTGCAAATCCAAGGTACATGAAGGTCATGGTCGTGATGGGAAGCAAGAGCGACTCCCACATAGCTGAGAAAGTGAGCGCTCTTCTGGAGGAATTCGGGATTCCATACGAGGTGGAGGTTGCATCAGCCCACAGGAATCCGCAAAAGGTGGAATCCATAGCCAAGAGAGAGGATGTTGATGTTTTCATAGCCATAGCAGGGCTGAGCGCAGCCCTTCCTGGGGTTATTGCATCGCACACCACAAAACCTGTGATAGGCGTTCCTGTGAGCGGAAAGGTAAATCTGGATTCCATACTTTCAATCGTGCAAATGCCACCGGGCATTCCTGTGGCTGCTGTTGGTCTTGACAACGGAAAGAACGCCGCTCTTCTGGCTATAGAGATCATGGCCCTTAAATATCCAGAGTTATCTGAAAAGCTTGAGAAATACAGGGAAAGTATGAGGTGAAATCATGGTCAATCCTGAGGAATTCATCAAAGAAAAGGTTGAAGAGCTGAAAAACACCATAGACGGCAGGGCAATTATAGCGCTCTCCGGTGGGGTGGATAGCTCTGTTGCTGCTGCTATAACCAGCATGGCCATCGGTGATAGGCTCACAGCGGTATTTGTTGATACAGGATACATGAGGAAGAACGAGGCTGAGGAGGTAAAGGAGATATTCTCAGGCTATGACATGGATTTCAGGGTTGTTGACGCAAGCGAGGAGTTCTATGAGGCCCTTAAAGGTGTTATAAATCCTGAGAGAAAGAGGAAGATAATAGGTGCGAAGTTCATAGATGTATTCAAAGAGGTTGCTGAGGAGGTTGGGGCGGAGTATCTGGTGCAGGGAACCATAGCACCTGACTGGATAGAGAGCGGGGGAGAGCTGAGGGATACGATAAAGAGCCACCACAATGTCGGAGGTCTGCCGAAGAACATAGGGATGAAGCTGGTGGAACCCCTCAGGGACCTCTACAAGGATGAAGTCAGGGAGCTGGCGAGATACCTTAAACTTGAAGTCTCAGAGAGGCAGCCTTTTCCCGGCCCCGGACTTGCCATAAGGATAATAGGTGAGGCTAGCCCTGAGAGGGTTGAGATTGTGAGGGAAGCCAACTACATAGTTGAGGATGAGATAGATAAGGCTGTTGAAGAGGGAAAGATAAGCAGGCCCTGGCAGTACTTCGCAGTTCTCCTGCCTGTTAAGACCGTTGGAGTCCATGGAGACCTCAGAGCCTATGGAGAGACCATAGTGGTAAGGGCTGTGGAATCCTTGGATGCTATGAGCGCAAGCTATTCCAGAATACCACATGAGATACTTGACAGGATATCCAGAAGGATAACCAATGAGCTTGGTGACAAGGTGAACAGGGTGGTTTACGACATAACAAATAAACCTCCGGGGACG
>JALSOU010000075.1 GCA_026986305.1 Thermoplasmata archaeon
GCTCATAACTGTGCCCATGATCTTCCTTGCAGGGCTTCTGGTTCTCTTCGGAATAGCCCCTGGAATACCTCTGAGCGTTATAGCATCTGTGGAATCCTACCTTGGAATAGCTCCTATAAATGTCTCCACCTATTCCGTTTACCTTGGGGTGAACTTCGGAGCCTACAACGCCCTAGCTGTTATGATAACCATAAGCGCAACTCTTCTGGTTGGTCTGTTACTCTTCTTCGCAGGAGCAAAGTCAAGAAAGGTGGACCAGCACGACACATATCTGGCAGCTGAGGTACCTGAGCACCATGTTGACCTATACCTTCACTACTCAGCCAACTTTTACAGGCCTATAGAGAGGCTGTTCAGCCCATATCTGAAAATGAGGCTTGAAAGGCTCTATGAAGCCTTTGGCTCAGGATATGAGCTGATATCCGAGGGTATAAGAAGGGTTTACACAGGAGATGTGCAGCACTATGTCTACTATGTGATAGCCTTCCTCACAGTTATGATACTGTACGGGTGGTGGTATCTGTGATCGAGATACTCCTTTACATATTCATTCCCCTAATAGCCTCGCTGACCGGCCTCCTGTTCATGGGTATTCAGAGGAAGATAATCGCCAGAATACAGAACAGGAGAGGCCCTCCGTTCTATCAGCAGTACATAGATGTGCTGAAGCTCTTCTCAAAGAGGGAGAACATAAGCCACAACTGGATATTTGACATAGGCCCCATATTCGCAATAGTCGGCCTTGTGACCACGCTGCTATTCATACCTGTGGGGGGATTTTCACTCCTAAGCACAGATGGAGACCTCATAGTGGTGATGTATCTTCTTGTAATCTCAGGCCTTGGAATGGCCCTCGGTGCCGGAGCATCAGGGAATCCAAACGCTGGAATTGGGGTTATGAGGGGTCTGACCCTTATGATGGCCTACGAACTCCCCTTTGTTTTGGTGGTTCTCTCAGCCATGATATACTACCACACCACATCCCTATCTGAGATAGTTAAGGCTCAGAAGAGTGTCTGGGCCATAGCTGTGCTCCCATTATCTGCGATAATAGCGGACATAGCGCTCCAAGCTCAGTTCGGGAAGAAGCCTTTTGACCAGCCCATAGCCCCAGCTGAGGTGGCCACAGGGCCAATAGTGGAGTATGGAGGAAAATACCTCGGAATGCTCATGCTGGCCCACTCCATAGGGATGTTTGTTGAGGCTGGATTATTCATAGACCTCTTCCTCGGAGGTGGAATAATCTTCCATCAGGCAGGCGTTATTTACCAGATACTGAACTTCCTGTTCTGGATACTTCTTGTATTCATAATATACACCATAGCTGTGATAATAAGCGCTGTGTTTCCGAGGTACAGGATAGATCAGGCCTTTGTGTTCTACTGGAAATGGCCCACCATACTAGCCATAATAGGCCTCGCATACGCTCTGGGGGTGAGCGCTTGGTAGAAGTAAAAAATGAGGAAAAAGAGAGGATAGCGTCGGAAGACATGGGCGTTCAGATAGAGAATCAGGATGGAATAGAGCTCAGATCATTTGGAACTGTGAAGAGATGGGCAACTAAGCGCTCACTCTGGATGGTGCATTACTGTACAGGGTGCGGGGGAATTGAGCTCGCACCGTTGATGACATCCAGATACGATATGGAAAGGTTCGGAATGCACCCCATGGTCACACCGAGGCAGTCAGATCTCCTGCTAATAACAGGGTATGTGAACATAAAGACCCTGAAAAGGATAATAAGGACATACGAGCAGATGCCTGACCCGAAATATGTGGTTGCCTTTGGCTCATGCCCGATAAATGGAGGCCCTTACTGGGACTCCCATGTGACCATAAATCACCTTGACAAGTATCTACCTGTGGATGTGTATATAGCGGGATGCATGCCCAGACCTCAGTCCATAGTGAAGGCCTTTGACATGCTCATGGACATGATACAGAGCGGAAAAGCCGATGGATATCTCAGGTACAAGAAGTATTATGACAGATATAAGGCGAATCAGGAGAAATTGTTCAGGAAGTGGTGGTAATGTCGGAGGATGAGTTTGCCAAGAAAATGGCTGAATTTCCAGATTCCGAGGTCAAAGTCCTTAGAAAGGGACAGATAGCTATGAAAGTGCCAGCTGAAAAGGGCCATGATGCCGCCAGATTCCTGAAAGACATGGGATTCACCCATCTGGTAGCCATAGAATATGTGGACTGGATAAAGGACGGGGAGTTTGAGCTGGTCTACAACCTCTTCTCCTATGAGCACAAGATGAGGGTATTCTTGAAGGTGCGCATACCGAGAGATAAGCCTGAGTACATAACCTTCATGGACCTATGGCCCATCGCGATGACTCACGAGCGCGAGGCTCATGAGATGATGGGCATAGTTTTCAAAGGGAATCCCAACCTAACGCCGTTCATACTTGAAGACTGGAAATCCATACCTCCCATGAGAAAGGACTTTGATGCCAGAAAGTTCGTAAAAGAGACATATGAATCCATACCTTTTGTGGAGGATGAGCCATGAGCACCAAAACTGTGGATCTGTTCTTCGGCCCGCAGCATCCGGGAATAACCGGAAATTTCAGCGTGAGGGTAAAGATAGACGGAGATACTGTGGTTAAAGCTCAGGTTATTCCGGGCTTCCTCCACAGGGGCTTTGAAAAGCTCATGGAGATGAGGCACTGGATACAGGGTCCTGCCCTGATATGCCGTATATGTGTGCCTGACCCGGATCACAGCGAAACCGCATATTCAATGGCTGTGGAGCGTCTGGCAGATATAGAGGTGCCTGAAAGGGGAAAGTACATAAGAGCACTCACTCTTGAGATGTCAAGGCTGAGCGCATATCTCTTCTATTTCGGAGGCTATGCAGGTTCCATCGGTCTTTACACTGTTGGACAGTGGGCTGTTGGCGATAGGGACTACATACTTGACCTCTATGAGGAGCTCACAGGAGCGAGGGTCTATCACATATTCAACTTCCCCGGAGGGCCGAGATGGGACCTGCCTCAGGGATTTGAGGATAAGGTGGAAAAGCTCATGGACTACCTTGAAAAGAGGCTTAAAGAGTACGACAAGCTGTACTTCAACAACAGGATATTCATAAAAAGGGCTCAGGGCACAGGCGTTATGAGCAAATCATATGCTCAGAAGATGGAAGTAACCGGACCTAATGCCAGGGCAACCGGCTGGGCCATAGATGTTAGAAAGGATGACCCCTATGCTGCTTATCCTGATCTGGACTTTGACATAATAACGCAGAAAGACGGAGACAACTATGCGAGGGTCATACAGAGAAGGATGGAGTTCCAGCAGAGCATAGACCTGATAAGACAGATAATCAAGAAGCTCAGAAACATGCCGAGGGGAGAGGTAAGAAAGATTCCTAACCCGCTTCATTGGAAGATACCTCCGGGAGAGGCATATGCTGCTGTGGAGAGCTCAAAAGGAGAGCTTGGGTACTACATAGTGAGTGATGGGGGCATAGGACCTTACAGGATGCAGGTCAGAGGACCGAGCATAAGCCACGGAGTTCAGGTCTATGAGGAGATGGTAGTTGGAGAGAGGCTGG
>JALSOU010000076.1 GCA_026986305.1 Thermoplasmata archaeon
TTCATTCTTAGGGCTTTTTCAAAAATTGGATCTGCAATTATATATTTTTCTTTTTCTTTTTTTATCCACCCCAGTCCAATTAGGTAATCTAACTCTGTTTCAAGCTTCCTATGTAATGTTATTCCCTGAACATTTAAATACTCCTGAAGCGTTTCTAATGTATTATGTCCAAGAACAATCCCCTTTATAATGTGTTCACATGCAGGGGATTTTCTCTTTAAGTATCCTAGCTCTTTCTCAAATACAGTCTTTGCATTATCGAGTGTGTATCCGATAGCATTTTCAAAGTTAGTTTCTTTCCTTCTTAATCCAAATTCAACTAACCAACCAGGAATACCTCCCAAAATATTCACAGCTTGTTCAATCTCATCAATGGAAATTGACATTCCGAGCTCTTTAAATCCTTCCTTTAAGAATTCTATAGAAGTAATTGGGTCAAATGGGGGTAAATTTATCCACTTTACAGATCTATCAAATAAGGGGCTTGAATAATTCCATGTGTTTAAGAACCCGTGAAGAAAACCTATTTTAGCTTCAGATAATACCACATGTAGATGTTCATAATTATCACACACATACCCGAGTAATCTTAAAAATCTCTCAGGACCCCCCTGATACTCTGGTAAATATTGACTTTCGTCAAACGCTAAAAGCACTGGGATACCCATTTTCTCCCCTTCTCTATTCAACTTCGCCAAGATATCAATGAGTTTACTCTCATAGGTCTTAGATGGATGAAGTTTAATTCCTACACCAGGCAAGTTGACAGTAACTTCATCAATTTCATCTAATATCTTGCTTAATGGACTTTTTTTCTTTTTCATAAGTATCTTCATTATTTCCATCGCTATCTCGTTTTCTGAAAATACTTTTTGAGCGTATGTTATTGTTCGAAAATCAATAAATATGCCATCATTTCTGTGTGTAAATGAACATAGGACAGAGGTTTTTCCAACCCGCCTAACCCCAGTCAATGCTATTATTTGGTATCTTTGGATCGCATCCTCAAGAACCTTAAATTCTTTGGTTCTGTCAAATATATCTTCCCCACATTTAGGTTTGTGATCAAAGACAACCATAATAATCACCTGGGTACATATTTTATCTTGTGGATATTTTAGTATTTCGATTTTTTACCTGATGTACTAGAATTCTGCATAAAGGCCTTTTAACACTACAACCTCAGCTAACCCTCTTTTCCTCACCAATCGGAGTGGCTAACGCTCATCATCGGCAGGAAAATATCCACAGAAAGGTTAAAAAAGCTTGCTCAAAAAAGTGATGAGGGATGACGAACGTTTACCGGTCTGAGCTGTGATGAGATCGGCACTGACTGACCTCTTGAGAAAGATGTTACAGAACATACACATATCCTCAGGGGGGCAAAAGCGTTCAAAAAACTTTAAATTCTTTTCATAAGAGGAATTTCCGATGCCCATGTTGTACCTGAGAAATGTCACATACCTGGTGAACGGCAGGAAGATTATAGACGGGATTAACATGCGCTTTAAAGAAGGCTTAAGTTACTCCATCCTCGGTCCCAATGGTGCCGGAAAAACCACAATAGCCCTCATTTTGATGGGAGTGATTAAGCCGAGCGAGGGAAAGGTTCTGCTCGGAGAAAGAGATATAACAGGCCTCGGGGTAACAGAGAGGGCAAAGCTTGGTATAAGCCTCCTCTGGCAGGAACCGGCGCGGTATGATGGGGTAACGGTTAGAGAATATCTCTCCCTCGGCGGAAAACTGGAGGCTGGAAAAGATGAGCTTGAGGAAGTTCTTGAAATAGTCGGACTGCCCTACGAGCTTTATGCGCATCGGTTTGTGGATAAAAGCCTCAGCGGTGGCGAGAGGAAAAGGATTGAGCTTGCCTCTCTGCTTCTCCTGAAGCCGAGATATGCCATCCTCGATGAGCCTGATTCCGGATTGGATATAACCTCCGGCGAGCTGCTTGAAAAGGTTATGGAATATTTAAAAAGGGAAAAGAGCACCGTGATTTTAATTACCCATCATGAGGATATTGCGAGAAAAACGGACTTCAGCTACTTTGTATGCAGCGGGAAGCTTGTAAGGAAGGGCTTCTCGGAGGAGGTCATTGCATATTACAGGATGGCGTGCGGGAAGTGCCCCCTGCTGGAAGTGATGAGAAATGGTCATTAAAATCGACCGAGTCAGGGAATATGAAGCCCTTGTGGAGATATATGAAAATGAAGGCTTAGATACATCTCTCTTTGGGGATAAAATAGCGGCGATAATAATAAGCGGTGATAGGATAATAGGTCTCAACAATATTCAGGGGGTTGAGATAAGGGGAAAGGAGATTGAGAACGGCGTAAGTGCCGATATCAGGATAGCCGACAACCTTAAACTTCCCCTTCCAATCCATCTCTGCACCGGGTTTTTGAAGAGTGAAGGTTACCAGAGGGTAGTTTTTAGCATAGACGTTGGAAAGAACTCCAAGGTTAAGTTCCTCTCCCACTGCATATTCCCCCATGCAAGGGACTTCGTCCATGAAGCATATGCAAAAATCAGGGTTAGGGAAAATGCCTCCGTTACCTATGAGGATGAGCACATCCACGGCGAAGGCGTGAGAATGAAGAGCAGGACAGAGGTGGAGATTGAAAGAAAAGGACGTTATACAGGCAAATTTTCTCTCATAAAATATAGAGCAAAGGAGCTCAGGCTTGAAATGGAAGCCCGACTTGCGGATTACGCTGTTGCAGAGCTTTCCTCGAAAATTAAATCGGTTAAGGATGATTCCGTCGAGATCAAAGAAGTTGCATATCTAAACGGGGCCCACTCAAGAGCCAATCTTAAGAGCACCGCGATAGCATTTGATAACTCGAGGGTGAATATCATTAATGAAGCTTACGGCTTGGGAGATTATGCGAAGGGGCACGTGGAGTGTCATGAGATAGTTAAGGGAAATGCCGATGTTCAAACGGTGCCTCTGCTGAGGGTCAGAAATGACAGGGCGGAGCTAACACATGAAGCTTCAATAGGAAGGATAAACGAAACCCAGCTTCTTCAGCTCATGGCAAAGGGAATGAGCGAGGAGGAAGCGGCCGAGCTGATAATCAAAGGCCTTTTGAGGGAGTAATCCCTTTTTCATATGAAAAATTATTTTTCATGAAAAATTTTTTAAGTGAGCTTAAACTCATTCGGATTGCCTAAAAATAAAGTGGGGGATGAAACCAATGGATTATGCTATAATTGCTCTTATTGCATTCATCTTGAGCGTGGTTTTCTCCATAGGTGGTGTTGGGAGTGCAATAGCTATAGTGCCGGCCATGACGTGGCTTGGCATCCCGCTGATGGTGGCCAAGCCTCCAGGTCTTTTTATAAACACGCTCTCGATGCTCTCGGCAACCCTCAAGAACCTCAAGGAGAAAAAGCTTGATCACCGCTTTGGCTTTCCTATACTGGTCGCAGCAACGGTTTCGGCTCCAATCGGTGCATACGCCGGAAAGTTCGTTCCAAGGAGGTACGTCTTCGGGGTTTTTATAGCCTTTCTTCTCTACTCCGGAACCATGATGCTCTTCTTCAAGCCGAGACCTAAG
>JALSOU010000077.1 GCA_026986305.1 Thermoplasmata archaeon
CCCCTGTGGTCAGGACTTTGTCAGCAATGTCGTTTTCAAGCATGTTTTTTGCAATCTCTATGGAATCGTCAAACTTTGCCCCGCCGAGTATGGCTATGCTGGGTTTTTCACCGTGGAGCGCTCTTTCCAATCCCAGTATCTCCTTTTCCATGAGCCTTCCCGCCATAGATGGGAGCTTTCTGGCGAATCCGATGAGTGTGGTCTGAGCCCTGTGTGCTGCTGCAAAGGCATCGTTGACATAGTAATCAAACAGTGGGTAAAGGTTCTGGACTATCTGTGTCTTTTCATGCACTTCAATCGGTTTTCCTTTTAGAGAAACCTCCTCAGAATAGAATCTGGTGTTTTCAAGGAGAATGATGTCGCCGTCTTTCATGGACTGAATCTGAGACTTTGCTTTTGAACTGAAAAGCTCATCCACATATTTAACCTCCTTTCTGAGAAGGTATGAAAGGTGGGAGGCATGCTCCTTAAGGGGGGTGAAGTCCTTTTTACCCGGTCTGCTTTGGTGTGCCAGAAGAACGACCTTTGAATCGTTGAGCTCGGCCAGAGTGTCCATTATTCTTCTCATTCTCGTATCATCCAGTATCTTTCCGCTCTCAGGGTCTATGGGTGAGTTTATGTCCACCCTTACGAGAACGCGTTTTTCAGCCAGATCGAAATGGTCAAGAGTGAAGAAGCCGCTCATGGTATCGCTCCTCAATTATCACCCATAGTTATTTCTTTCGATTGATTGCCTGACTCGGAATTTACCAGCTCAGATCCACAGTATGGGCATCTCTCAGATTTTTCAGGTATTATTTTGCCGCAATGCGGGCATTTTGTTATACCTCCTTCTTCCATTTTTCCAGCATTCTCTTCCTCTTCCATATCCCTTTTCTTTGCCTTCATTAGGGGATATCTCATTACCAGCTCAAATACAATAAAGAAAATGAAAAATGCAGCTATGCACATGGCCTGAAACATAGGATCTGTTCTGCTATCGGAGTGTCCATATCCATATTCCCTTTCATAATCCGTTATCGAGGTTCCATTGTAATTTACAGAAACATAGTAGTGTATCGTGTTACGGGATGCATCTTTTTTAACAGAAGTTTCCCAGAGCTTTGAGCTATTATTGTATGCCATGTTTTTGTATTTCCATGTATCATCTCTCGGGTTGCTGCTTTCAAACGAATAGTATAATCTCACGCTGTAAACTAGGCTTTTGTTGAAATCAATAAGGCTTACTTTAAACATGAGATTATCTCCGCTCTCCCTCACCTCTGTTCTTCCTATCTCAAAGGCATGGCTTTGAGGCATGAGGAGAATAAATATGATGGCTAAAATCACTGCTTTTCCAGCTTTATCAGGTCCCCTAATGTCAGTCCTCTCCTATGTTCGCTTTTCTTCTGCACATGCACAGGCTCAACTTTAACCATAAGGCTTATCCCAAGGGTCTTTTCCAGCTTCTTTCTAAGATTTTCATCAGGAACGAGGTCTCCATGCTCTACTTTCGCTATGACGGAGTGCTTTTCATTTATCTTCTTGGCTAGATCTTCCTGTGATAATCCAAGCCTCATTCTGGCGCTCCTCACCTTATCAGGAAAATCAGGATCCAGAACTTCTTCGCTCTCAAGAACATCCTTTTCCCTCATCCTTTTCTCGCGAATCTTCAGCCTCTCAGCTATGGCAGCGCTTCCCCTCGCATATTTCTTAGCCTCTTTAGGACTTACTTCCTTTCCGAATTTCGCACAGTCCTCGCATACCTTAAGCAGAGCCCCCTCTATCACAACTGTCTTTAGGTAGGGCACTTCTTTACCGCACATTTCGCACCTCATGTTTTGCCTCCTTCACGGAAAAAAGCCTCAATCTATTATTAGATTTCGGCACAAATTTCTATCATATCTCTATCTTTCCCTTTTTCAACAGGGTTTTTACAGCTTCCTCTGCAAACTCTTCCTTTTTCTTCTCGTCTTCCAGCTCCTTTTTCACTTTCTTGTTGTGCTCTTCAATAACCTTCTTCTTCTCCTGTATCTCCTTCCACCTTTCCTTCTTTATGGCCATAAGCTTAGCCCTGTATTCCATCGCCTTTTTATGAACTTCATCCGCCGCCTTCTTAACTTCCATGTATGCCTCATGCTTCTCCTTCTCTTCGGCGATCATAGCAGATATCTCGTTGAACTTCTCCTGAAACTCCTCATTTATCGCCTTAATCTCCTTCCCTATCTCCAAGACTTTCTTATGCTCTTCATCAGCCATCTTGAAGAGCTCATCTATTTTGTTGTTTATCTCTGCAATCTCCCCTTTGACTTCTTCTTCCTCTGCAGCTATCTTTTCCAGCTCTTTTATCCTAGCTTTTTTCGCCTTTATCTCGTTGAGAATCCTATTTTCCTCTTTAAGGCTGAGATTTCCTGAGGTCTCGTACTTCTCCTCAAGCTCCATAACAGAGGCCTTCAATTTCTGCAACTCTTCCCTAGCATTGCCTGACTTCCCTTTCAGCTTGTTCTTTTTTACCTGTATAAACTCTTTTGCTCTGGCCTGAAGCTCATTCCTAAGCTTCTTATGGTCTCTGAGCTTCTCCACCAGATCTCTTTTTCTTTTCCTTATCTCATTGAGCTCCTTCATGGCTTCTCTTCTCTTCTCCTTTACAAGGTCTCTCTCCCCCCTTAGGAGCTTAGCCTGAGCATTCAATTCGTCTCTTTTCGCTATCAGAGCACGGTATTTCTCCTCCGCGCTCCTTATCTCAGAAATCTTCTTTTTAGGCATCTGCTCCCCTGTTAGATAGATGGGTTATTAAATTTTCGTCTACCTCACCCAAACCCTTATTTACATAGGGCCAATCCATAATCATGGTCCCTCAGGAGATAATGGATGAGATGAGGAGAATCGGAAGGATGCTTGAATCCCGTGGCCTAATACTCTCAGCAAGGAGTGGAAACATCAGCATGAGGTCTGGAAACAGGATATTCATAAAGCGCTCCGGGGCTATGATGGGATATCTAAGAGATGAAGATATAGTTGAGGCCGAGATAAGCGATGAAAATCCTGAAGGTGCCTCTGTAGAGTACAAGGTTCACAGGGCAATATATCTAAATACGGATTTTAAAGCAGTAATCCACGCCCACACACCATACGCAATCGTGGAATCTATGGCAGGAAAGGATATAGAACCCATTGATGCTGAGGGCAGGTATTATTTCCAGAAAATCCCTGTACTAGATGTAAAAAAGGCAATATCCTCAGACGAGGTTGTGGAGAAGATACCCTCAGTCATTGAAAAATACGGGGTGGCTGTGGTGAGAGCACATGGCACCTTTGCCGCAGCCATGAATCTAGAAGATGCTTTTTCAAGGATAACAGAGGTGGAGAGCGCCTGTATGATAAGGTATTTGTGTAGGAAAGGGGGTAGTGAATGTTCCACTGGATAAGGCTAAGGGCATTCATCTATGCCACTGAGGACAGGGAAAAGGTGATAAAGGCTGTAAAAAACTCTGGCATTTCCGGGGAGATGAAATCGGAGATTGCAGAGGGAGCTTATGGAGACATAATAGAGATAATAGAGATAAAG
>JALSOU010000078.1 GCA_026986305.1 Thermoplasmata archaeon
CAGCATATGAGAAACTACTTCTTCCATGTTTCCTCCGCTTCTGGCATAGTCCAACATCCAGTACTGTGCAGGAGATGATCCGTTTCCATCACAGGCATATACTGAATGCCTTATGGGGTTCAAAAATAGGGAGTGGATGACTTTCATCTCTCTGAATTCAGGGTTTAGAAAGTTCAGCATCTCTAAAACAGTGTCTGAAAATATCGGGTCTGCAAATCTGGATTGCTTCAGTTTTCTGGGTTTTCTTGAGAATATGGATGCTCTCCTCGGTTTGAACCAGCTTCCTCCCTGTACGGCCACCTTTTTCATGCCGAAAAGCTCTGAACTGGGCATCGCCAAGGCACTTTTCAATTTCGGCTCTATGCTCTCAGGATTCTCAGCCATCTTCTTGGCTTTGAGAGCTATGGCCTGTATTATCATGGCGATTCCTATCCTTCTGGCAACGCTGGGCTGTGAATCTGACACCCTTATCTCCGTTGTGTGGTTTGAAGGTGACCACGGATCCATATCCAGAAAGTGTGTGTTTGTTCTGAAAGAGTTGTTCTGCTTCTTGAATTCCTTTATGAATTCTTCCGGGTTTTCCCAGCCTTTTTTTAGGTACGGCATGTATTCCATCGCACTGAAATTGCAGAGATGCTTCTTGTTGTGCATTATCCTGAGGCTTCTCACGCTCCCGGGAAAAGGTGCATCATAATCCCTATATCTTATCCTTCCCATCATCTTTCCATCTATGAAGGGGGAGTTTGCAGAGAGATTTATTATCTGAGGTATAAATAGCCTCATAAGGTGGTAAAAATTGGATAGTATTGCCTTCTGTTCCTTTGAGTTCTCATCCATCATTATTCCAATGTGGTGGTGGTCCCCGCATGTGGGAAATGATTCTCCTCTCATGGCCTCCTGAAGGTCCTCATATGGGTTTGAGCCAGCAGCCATGGCATATACCTTTAGATTTATCTCCTCAAGGCGGTCAACCACAAGCCCGATCAGGGCTGATGTCCACCATGCCAGTTCGTAGAATGATTCAGCAGGCGGCGTGGCAAGCTCAAGAACAGGCCATTCTACAACATTCCTGTCTATTGAGATGAGCTCATTTGTTACCTTTTTGCCCCTAACATCGTAATCCACTTTGAGAGCATCGTATGTCGAGCCCTTGGACTGCTCCCAGTATATCTCCAGAACCTTCTTTTTGTACTCAGGGGGGAGCATTCTCTGGAGCTTTATGGCGAAATCCGCATCTGTCATCTTGCTGTAAATCTTTTCAACTGCCCCGTGCCCCAGCTTTTTTCCCCTGTTTGTCACGAGAAAGTACTCCATCTCAAGGGCATGGGTAAAGGGCAGCTTTGAGCAGTCTCCTTCAACTGTGAGCTTCTGGCGAGCGCCTGCCTTGTCAAACCATCTGCTTCTATCCAACATAAAACATGGTGGAATAGCTCATAGGTTTTAAACCTTTGGCTTTATCTGAGCATTCACAGTAGGGAGAGCGCATCCTCAATCCTGCTTATCTCTATGTTGGTGCTCATGTTTCCTATAACAGCACCTCTGGAATTGGCTATTACACACGCCCCTACAAATCCGCTCCCATAGTTTGCTGTTCCCCTCTGAAAAGGCACTCCAAAGATGTTTTTCAGGTCATCCAGCTCTATATCATCAACTTCGGGATGTGCTAAGCCGCCTTCATTTGTAACTATGGCGGCAGAACCTACTGTGGGTATATCTGCCACCGTTCCTTTTTCCACTGGAACTCCGAGGACATCTTCAATCCGCTTCATCCATATCTTTGATATTTTCGGATGTATCAGCGCTCCCCGGTCATTGACCAGAATGTTGTTTCCAGCGGCGTTGTACTTGTCCCCCAGGATAAGGACATTCACATAATCTCTCAAAGGCTCTATCTCTTCATCCTCAGCCAAGTATGAAACAACAGCGCCGTTTGAATTTGCAGCCAGCATGGCACCCACTAGCTTTGAACCACCTATTTCCATCTCTATTACAGGCACATTCAGGGCCTTTTCTATGGAATCGATTATCTCATCAGGAAGCCCTTTCTGAACAGCGGCAAAGCTATCTGTGGCCATCCCTAAAATACCGAGAAAAGGGTTGGAGTGGAAGTCCAGAAGCTTTATCATGTTATTCTTCCGGTGGAACCACTTCCACTACTTCCTCAAACTTAATCATCTTGACCCTTATTCTGCTGGGCATCTTCTTCTTTCCTCTTGCCCAGACCATCTCGTTTACCCTGTGGTCTATCCAGACCTCTTCAGGCTCAACCTTCATGTGTCTTGCTGCGAACTCTCTTATGTGCTTTATCGCTCTCGGAGCCCTGTGGGTCCTGGGAATATTCCTTAATTTGCTGAAACTTATGGTGTAAACCCTCTCAATCTCCTCATCAGCCATTCAATCACCTCACAGTTTGAGTCTCCCCCTTCTCCAGTTCCTCTGCTTCGGGTGCCTCATGAAGTTTCTGTTTGTCCTCTGCATAACCCAAGCAGGAACCCTTCTGTTCTGCTTAACGCGCTTCAGCAATCTCAACTTCTTAGCATGGGGTCTGTTGTGTGCCATAACTTCACCTTCTTTCTATCCTTATTTCCCTTCTTCTGGGAATCGCCCTCTCAAGTATCCTTTTGAGGGTCGCATCATCTATCATTCTGTCTATGCGCCCTGCCTGAGCCAGGGCTATGAGCTGGTTTTCCACATTTTCAGCTATTTCCGGATGGGCCATCTTTATCCTAGCCAGTCTTTCTCTGGCCTCAGGAGTGAGTATCTGGCGCAGTATCGCGGCTCTCTCAGCCTCTATCTGCCTGCGCTGCTCTTCCTGTATGGCAGCCATCTCCTGCTGCTTCTGAAGCTCGAGAAGCTTGCGCTTCTTTATCTCTTCCAGCTCATCGTCCATTTTCATCACTTTTTCTTTGAAAGGTATTTTTTGAGTTCAGGCCTTTTTTCAGCCAGATCTTTGAGTATTTCATATGAAAGGTTGTCTAGGAACTTCTGCCCCTCAGGGCTTATTTTCCTTCCTTTCTTTCCGTCTTTTATGACAAGCCCTGCGTTTTCAAGCTGAACTAGGCTGGTCTGTATTATAGACCTGCTCCCTCTTACAGGGTGGTATCTCTTTGAACCCCTATCAACGCGACCTCCGAACATCGCACTGAGCCTCATAACTCCTATTGGCCCGTGGATATAGACCTTCCTGAGCACCGCAGCTGTTCTGGTGTACCACCACTCAGGGTCCACAGGTCTCTTTTCCTTGTGGATACCCGTCTTTACATACGGCGCCCATTTGGGTATGTATATAGCGTCAATTTCCTTCAGCTTCTCAGCGGCTTTTTCTATCAGCATTTCTGCAGGAACATCCTTAACTCCGACCATCAGATTCCTCCTGAGGGGGATTTCGACTACCTGCTTCCTATATATAAAGCTTTGCACACCTCTTTAGATAAGTTTTTTATCGTGCAGCAGATAAGGGGCTGGTGCAATGATGTACTGCCTCCTTTGCGGAAAGGAACTTGAAGACGACTACCAATT
>JALSOU010000079.1 GCA_026986305.1 Thermoplasmata archaeon
CGAGCAAAGAAGGGTGCCTGACAGGGAGGACATCTTCAAGTACTGCGGCGTGCCCTTGAACTACATAGATGAGGTCATAGCATATATTGAGAAGCAAGAGCCTTTATCCCTCTCAGCCCTTACAAAATCTGAAAGAGAGAGGTATGAGAGATATTCAAGGGAGCTGGTTTTAAGGGCGCTTGAAAGGAACAGGAAGGGATTGGAGCGCTCAGGTATAAGGCTCTCAGATGTTGTTTCCATGTATCCTGATATGAAGCTTAGCGAAGCTAAAAAGGTGGTAGAGTACATAGATCAGGTGAGCAAGGCGCCTGTTTATGTGGATACTGTGGATTCAAAGCTGGAGGCCCTTGTAAAGGAGGCAACTGAGCTTCCGGAAGATGAGAGGGACATTTACAACATAATGAGGCGGCTGAATGTGGGAATATACAGGGCCAGAGAGGTCATAGCTGCCATGGAGAAGATAAGCGGCGGAGCATACCGAGAGATGGAGGTAAAGCCAGTATCCGAGGTGAATGAGGGCGGAAGGGAAAAAGTGAAGGAAGAAAAGGGGAAAGGAGAGCGCAGGTACATAAGAAAAGAGGACATAGATCTGAACGATGACCACTGCGTTTTCTGCGGAAAGCTCACGGAATACATGCACGACTGCGGGGTTTCCATGTGCCCTGAGTGCGAGGCAACCCATGATTACTGCCCGTACTGTGGAAAGCCCCTGCATCCTGAGAAGGAGAAGAGTCCTAAGGAGGATAGCAAAAAGAAGGATGATAAGGAGGATAAAAAGCTTGAGAAGCTGCTTCTGGAAGGAATGAGCAGTGGAGTGAGTCAGAACACTCAGGACAGCGATGATGATTTCAGGCTTTAGGGGGTATGATGATAAAGAGCAGGGTAAAGGAGCTGGAAGAAGAGCTTGAAAAACTCAGAAAAGAGCATGAGAGAAGGGAGAGGAGCCACTCCAAGGCGATAGCCAGCCTATCCCTCAAAATAGACTCACTGGAATGGCAGATAAAACTTGTGGAGCCGTTCATAAAGAAGCAGCTTTTCAATCTGGAAAGCAGAAAGGGGTCCATAGCCTTTGAGATGGAGGAGCAAAGGGGAGATGAAATCGCTGAGATGAGCTCCGCCCACACATCATACGAGGGTGAAAGGGAGGTGGAGAGATGGATGGATATGATCGTCTTCTCTCCCATAATAGGCAACGGTGATAAAAACGACATAATAGTCTTCGTGCCTCTCACAGAGGGATTGAAGGAGAGGAACATACTTCTCAGGGACCTTGAGGACATGAGCAGGGAAACATCCCTGATAAAGAGGGAGGAGGGAAACCTCATACACTTCACAGAGAGGGCTGCCAGAAGGATAAGGGAGTATGGAAAGGAGGAAAACAGGATATTCGTGCTCAATCTCCGTGTTGCGCGCTTTCAGGAAAACAGACCTATAGCAATATTTGAGAACAACACCCATTTTATCTCAGTTCTCGGAGAGGCTGTTGAAAAGAACCCTGAGGGTACCGTGGCGGAGATTCTTTACCCTAGGCACATTATAGAGTGGGTTAAGGGCTGCGCCGATGCAACCCTCGTGGATTCAAAGAGCTTCAACAACGACCCTCTTTCTTTTTTCCTGTGTAGGGAGGCACTTCATTTGAGCGCTGAGGGAAGGAGAGTGGATGTGATGGATGTAATCGTGAACAACAGGTTCATACACCAGAAAAGGCACAAGCTGCTCATAGAATCGCTGAGCTCTTACGGTCATATGTGAGCGCCGGGGGGGAGATTTGAACTCCCGTGGGCTTGCGCCCAGATGGTCTCGAGCCATCCGCCTTAGCCGGACTGGGCCACCCCGGCCCGTTTTTTGGAGTAAAAGGGGAAGATAAAAGCCTTGCTCTCTAAGAAAATATAAATAATAGATTGCCCTATCTTCATCTGATTATGGCACAGAAGGAGCTGGTCAAACTGCTTGATTCGGTTGCAAAGAGAAGGGGGAGAAGAATAGTCACAGGAAAGGCCAGAGGTGGGAAGAGGGCAGAGATAATAACCGTAGGAAAGCAGGGAAAATATCTGAAATACAGGATTCCTCCAGACCCCGACAAGGTCGAGGACATCGCCCTTCTTCCAACGATAAGGGCGGCTATAATGCACGCAAAAAACGGAAAGGTTGAGGTGAGAAAGAGGGATTTCAGGGAAAAAGTCCGCAGAAGGAAGATTTCAACCCTCATTTGCTTCGTTTTGGATGCGAGCAGTTCCATGGCAGAAACAGATAAGATAGCTGCGCTCCGATCCGCAATGGACACCCTATTTCTGGATGCATATCAGAAGAGGGATAGGGTTGCTCTGGTTGTTGCCCACGGCCATGATGCAGAGGTGCTTTCCAAGTTCACATCAGGGGTTGATGTGGTAAAGAAGATGGCTGATAGGGTCAAGTTCGGAGGCACTACTCCGCTTTCAATGGGCATATCCCGTGGCATAGATATCATAAAATCCAAGATATCGGCGGAGCCGACAACAGTCCCGATAATGCTCATACTCACAGATGGAATTGCAAACACACCTTCTGTGCCGGGAGGGGATGTATTTGAGGAGCTCAGGTCTCTGGGAGAAAGGGCGAAGGATATGGGAATAAGGTCGGTTGTCATAGATGTGGATCCTGAGGAAAGAGCTAGGGTCATTGCGGATATTCTGGATGCATCCTATTATCCGGCCACGGCCACCGCTGAGAAGCTCATATTTACAAACCCTGTTTTTGTGGAAGAGGTGGAGGACTCCCTTTACCTGCCTGTGATAAACCCTGAAATAAAGGGTATCCTATTCAAAAACTTCCCAGAAGAATCCATAGATGAAGCGATAGAAAGGGTGAGGAGCGCAGGAATAGAGATAGAATCCACAGGCTG
>JALSOU010000080.1 GCA_026986305.1 Thermoplasmata archaeon
TGACAGTAGACTTTCCATATGAAGAACCTGAAAACGACATGATAAGGGATCTCATTTTCATCTCTACAGGTAGATACGACACCATACCAAGAGCAGAAAACATAGGCTTCGATGTGTATCAATATGTTCAAATGTCTGTAAAAATATGTGGGAAACCAGGGAATACAGTAAATATAAACATCCTAGAAGATGGGAAGAAAATAGCTAATCTCTCCATAACAAGAGAACATGGAAATCCGGATAATAATATAAAGAATATCTCCTTCAGAAAGTATATTGATAGAGAATACAAGCTTGAACTGGTGAACGAAGGAAGAAAGGGTTGCAACCCTGTGAAAATAACATTCATATCGGTGTTTACAGGAAGAAATGAGACGATAAAAGAAAGAATTAAAGCAGGGCATTCAAAAACTGTGGAAATACATGATGTGCTCGAAGATGTTCTCAAAGGAGAAAAAGCATTTTTCTTTGAGTTTGCACCACCATACTACGATATACCTTCTAATTGGATATCGGAGATTTCATGGGATTTTGGAGACAATACTACAGCTTTCGGCCCCATTCCAATTCATTTCTACCATTCTTCTGGAGATTTCTACGTTAAGATGACCGTTGTTTATACGGATAACCTATCAGTCACCACAACAAAAACAATATCTGTCAGCTGAACCAATTAAGCTCTTTCAAACCGCCCATCGAAACAATCCTTCTATACTTTCAAGAGATTCTGCCTTATAGATAGATTATTATCTAGTAAATATTTAGTTTAATGGAAAATCACTTCCAACAAAGAAATCTTAAAATAAAGGGATTAAATGGTTTTTCTTCTGTATGCTATCCCAGCAAGAGCTATGGCGCTCACAAATAGAGCCAGTTCAAAGCCGGGGATTGAGGAGCCACTTCCTGATGATGAGTCTTCAACATCACTTCCAGCATATATGCTCTTCCCATCCTCGCTGATCACAGCTTTTGTCTCCAGATAGGCCTGATTCCAGCCCCCTGCTGAGCTGACTGCCCTGGCATAAGTCTTCATCTTCGTAGCGCTGAAATCTAATTGCTTGTCCTTTGGCTTTTGATAGTGCATCCTGAATTCCCATGTGCTAAGATCGGTTTCAGATGATTGTCCTTTCAGATAGAATTTGAAGAAGTGAGCTCCGTTCATGTCCGTGTTATCCTGTGCTTTGAAAGGCCCTTTCATCCAGTAACCGCCCCAGTTCCATCCTGAATCGTTGTAGTACATGGATGATGAAACCCATATCTCGGATGCTCCGCTGCTGGTCCCTTTGATGACATAGTTGAACTCCATCTTGTCGCCAAGGTCCTTTATTTCCAGATGGGTGTATGTCACTGAAACTTTTACGGAGCTGTCACTTGGACTTTCTGTTCCCGGTTCATGCCCTGTAACCACCACATCTCCAAGATCAGTAATATCCGGTATGCCTGAAGTGGACGGGCCACTTCCAGACCCGCTTCCGCTATCGGGATGCATGAAAAGAGTGTCTGAATAAGTATCGTCTTCCGTATAGTAGTAAGCTCCGACATCCACCGAAGATATATCAGTAAGGTTCTCAAAATACGAGAATGGAATGTACATGTAGAGCTCACTCATGGCGATGGAGAAATGATCTCTACTTAGCTCTTCAGCCCCGACAGAGAGCTGATACGCTGAAAAATAAAGAGATACCACATTTCCAGAGCTGTCCCTTAGGTTCATGATGTAACTGTAGTTTTTATCGCTGACAGGTATTGGACCACTAAGCTTTATTTTGGCCTCCACCTGATTTCTGTCCGAATTGTAGCTTACAGAGGCTTCCAATATATCTATGGAGGTGTAATTCGCATGGTCACCTAAAAGTCCAGTAACATCTCCTGAAGGGTCTGCAGAGGAAATCCCTTCGAAATCCGCAGAATTCAGAGCGTTTACACCTGTATTCCCCACAAATATGAAGAAAGCGAGAAATACAGATACCACAATATATTTAGTCTTTTTCATGGCTATCGAGCGGGGTTTTTTTGGCTTATATATAAAGTTTTTGTTAAATAATTATAAAAAATTAATATATTAATAGGTTTTTTATTGAGGTTCCACTATTTCCATTTCCTCGTCAGATGAGTTCATAGTTTCCTGAAGGAGTTCCTCACCAAGCTCCACATTCTCTTCCATCTCTGCTTCCATAGCTTCATCCATAGCAGGTATGTCCTTTGCAAAGTGGCACTTAACGAAATGCCCGGGCTCAACCTCAACCACTGGTGGGTCTTTCTTGTCACATATTCCCTTCTTGGCAAATGGGCATCTCGGGTGGAACCTGCAACCCTTAGGCACATCTATCGGGCTTGGAAGGTCTCCCTTGATCTTCTTTCTCTTTCTCTTATAATAAGGATCTGGAACTGGAACAGAAGACAGCAAAGCTCTGGTGTACGGATGGTGGGGGTTGTGTATTACCTCCTCCGCCTCAGCAGTTTCCACAAGAGTTCCTAGGTACATAACGCCAATTCTGTCGCTCATATATCTGGCAACAGAGAGGTCGTGTGTTATGAATAGATATGGTATTCCGAACTTCTCTTTCAAATCCAGTAGGAGGTTCAGTATTCCAGACCTTATTGAAACATCCAACATGGAAACTGGCTCATCAGCCACTATGAACTCAGGCCTAAGAACCAGTGCTCTCGCAATAGCGACCCTCTGCCTCTGTCCACCAGAGAGCTCATGGGGAAATCTGTGAAGGTACTCAAGAGCTGGTTTCAACTCCGCAGCTTCCAGAGCCTTGGCTACTAAGTCCTCTCTCTCATCTATGGTGTCACCGATATGGTGAACTATCAAAGGTTCGGCAACAGTGGCAAAAACAGTAAGTCTTGGGTTAAGAGACTCATAGGGATCCTGGAATATCATCTGCACATTCCTTCTGAACTCCTTCAGCTCCTTTCCTTTCAAGAAAGCTATGTCCTTCCCGTGGAAGTAAATATGGCCGCTTGTAGGATCCTCTAACCTAGTGAGCAATCTGCCAGTGGTGGTCTTACCGCATCCGCTCTCTCCGACCAAGGAATATACCTCACCCTGCTTTATGTCAAAGGATATGTTGTCCACAGCGTGAACGAACTTTTCCTCTCCTTTGGCTATGGAGCTGAGAAGTCCAGCCCTGACAGGAAAGTATTTTTTCAGATTTTTAACCTTAATAACCGTCTTTTCAGCCATTTTTACTCCTCCTTAAGTTCTCCACTGTAAATCTCCCTCGCAAAGTGACACGCGGCCCAATGATTTGGGGAGACTTCTATGAGCGGTGGTGTCTCTTCCATGCATATGGGCTTGGCATATTTGCATCTGGGATGGAACCTGCATCCTGACGGTGGATTTACTAGATCTGGTGGGGAACCAGGTATGGATTTAAGCTTCTTCTTTTCTCCGTGTATGCTGG
>JALSOU010000081.1 GCA_026986305.1 Thermoplasmata archaeon
AACAGAGAATCCGCCTGTGGCAAGGGCAGTCATAGAGTGGTTTAAGGAGTCAAAGAAAGGCATTCCTAGGGCATAAAGCGCAAGCGTTCCAGCTAAGGTGTATCCCAGATATATGAGCCATATATGCCGGGCTGTCTTTATCACGCTAGGAACTATTCTATCGGAGCGCCCCTCTGCGGAGTACAGCTTATGGGCAACGGTTCCAGACCTTCTTATCAGAACTGTGAGGAAGAGAACTATGACTCCAACGCCGCCTATCCACTCTGTCAGGCTCCTCCAGAAGAGTATGGATTTGGGAAGACTTTCAACATTCAGGTACATGGTGAGGCCTGTGGCTGTGTATCCTGACATGGATTCAAAGAATGCGTTAATAGGGGTTAGGCCTATGGATTTGTCAACAAGCTGATATGCTAGAAAATAAGGCATGGCGCCTATGGCCGTGAGGAGAAGCCAGACTATCGCCGAGAGAACAATGGCGGTTCCAAGGTCTATATCCACTTTTTTGAAAACACGGGTGAATCCGAACCCGAATATCAGTGATGCTATGGCAGGCATGTAGAAGCAGTATGAGAGCATGGGATTGTGGTCAAATATGTATGCCATTGCGGCAGGTATGAATAGCGGAACTCCCCCCACAATGAGTATCATTCCTATGTAGTATAGCATGGAATAGGCTGCGCTGTAATGCCTAAGCCTCTGCTTTATGCTCTCTTTAAGATCTGCGCTCCCTCTTGCTCCGAAGTAGAATATCTGTGTGGATGGTTTAGATGCCAAACCTAAACCTCTTCTTTCCGTTTACAAGCTGTTTTACCTCGGCCACCTCGCCCAGCCTTGACAGTATTGTGAGTATGTCTCCGGGCCTTATGACTGTCTCCTCTGTGGGAAAGAGGGTTTTATCCCCTCTCAGTATGGATATAACATGCACGCCTTTCGGAAATCCGGCGGCCTTAATCTTCGTATTCGCGACAGGTGAGTGCTTTTTGACCTCAAGCTCAAGGATTTCCGCCTTGCCTCCTGCTATTGTCAGCACAGTCCTCTCCTCTGTTATCTGGTTCTTTATGTACAGGGCTGAAGCTCTCGTTGTGCTAACAGTTTGGCTTATTCCAAGGCTGGCAAACACGCTCTCATTTTTCGGCTCATTCACCCTTCCCACCACCTTAGGAACCTTGAAAAGCTTCTGAGCCAGCTGGCAGACTATCAGATTCACTTTATCGTCACCTGTAACTGCGAGGAGCGCGTCCGCTTTGTTGACTCCAGCTTCTTTCAGGTATTCTATGTCCGTGCCGTCTCCTTTTATAACCAGTGCATCGTACTCTCTGGTGAGCTGGTTGCACACCTCCTCCTCTTTATCAAGAATCACAACATCGTGACCTTCAGGTAGAAGGAGTTCGGCTATGTCTCTGCCGACCCTTCCTCCGCCTACGATTACAACATACATGGATTCACCTTGTCGGGATATTCACATATCTATTATAGATTTTTCTCACAAAGCCTCTAACTGAATAAAAAATAGATTAATAAATTAATATATGACAAAATTAATATCTGATACCCAGCTCTTTTTTCAGCTTTCTTATCTCTTTAGCTGCATCTTTCGAAGGCATAAAAGTGGGTAAAATAACCATCTGAAGCCTGCTAAGGAGCAGATTTAAATCCTTTTCAGTCATTCTCTCGCTAACCGCTCCTGTGGCGTTGATCTGTTTTTTTAAAACCAGAGGAGCTATTTCAGGAGGATACCATCTTTCAAGAAATTTGGTGATAATCTCCAGAGCATCCTCTACTGTGATATCCATTCAATCACCGAATTTGTCGATATTCTCCATTATAAACGACATTATGTTTATTATGGTATCCTTTTTATCTGTTTCGAAAACCGCCACTGCAACCATGTCTTTATATGGAAACATCCAGCCTGTCACATTTTCCCAGATAACTTCCATATACTTACCCCCACCGAATCCTGCTTTTCCCATAAACATGAACTTTTCGAATATCTCTTTTGTTATGTCTTCAAATATGCTTTTGGCCTCATTTTCATCATATTCCTCTCCACCCAGCATTTTTAGCTTTTCCATGTTGAGATAATGCTGGAGGGTGTTTCCAGAGTAGTCACCTATTCCAAAACCAACCAATCCTGGAATTTCAGGTGCGTATTCTGCAGACATGCTTGATATCAGCCTCATCATGAATTCCTCGATCTTATTCTCGGTTCCAAGCATTACGACCTCATTTTTGAGCCTCATTATGTAAAGATAGTTATATAGATATTTTTTAGTCCATATCGTTTCCAGATACTTACCTTCAAGGTCTGGGAGGCCAGCAGCTTCTCCCATTATCATGAAAGTCCAGTACAGGCTTCTCGAAGACCTCAAAAATTTATCTTCTAAGGACTCATCCATAGCTTTATATGATGGAATATCACCGTCCTCGTCTATGACAGCACACCAGTGGGCTCCATATTTTTTAACCATGAGTTCTACAAATCTATCATATTTCTCTTTGGTCTCACTGTCTACTTTCATGCTATCTACCATCCCCCTCTAATCTGAAATGATATATATCTCTTTGGGTTACATTTGAATAATGAAATCAAAATAATGTATAATAAAGGATAAAGGGGTTTATTTCATAAATGGTCTCGGCCAGTCCCTTGCAGGAACGGATGTCTCCTTTATTGTTCTCGGATTCATCCACCTCGTTATGTTCAGCCAGAATCCAGCCTTGTCGTTGGTGCCTGAGTTCCTCGCTCCACCAAATGGTTGTCTGGCAACTATTGCTCCTGTGGGCTTGTCGTTTATGTAGAAGTTTCCTGCTGTGTACCTCAGTATCTTTTCGGCTGTTATTATGGCATCTCTGTCCTTTGCGAAAACAGCGCCTGTGAGTCCATAAGGTGTTGATTCATCGCAGAGGTGCAGGGTTTCCTCGTACTTATCATCAGGATAGACATATACTGTTACTATAGGAGCGAATATCTCCTCAGTTATCAGCTTGCCCTTGGGGTTGCTCGTCTTTATGACTGTGGGCTGTATGAACCATCCCTTGGAATCGTCATATCCTCCGCCGTATATGAACTCGTACTCATCTGGATGCTGTTTCGCATACTCTATGTATGATACTGCTTTATCAAAGGCCTCCTTGCTTATAACGGCGCCCATGAAGTTGCCCAGGTCCTCAACAGGCCCGTACTTGACCTTGGGAATCTCCTGCAGCAGATATGATTTTATGGGTTCCCAGAGGCTTTCAGGTATATAAACTCTGGAAACAGCGGAGCATTTCTGACCCTGAGCCTCAAATCCGCCTCTTATTATGTTCACTCCCACTTCAACAGGGTCAGCGCTCCTATGCACGAATATAAAGTCCTTTCCTCCTGTCTCTCCGACTATCCTCGGGAAG
>JALSOU010000082.1 GCA_026986305.1 Thermoplasmata archaeon
ATTCCTGCTGCGCTCTCATTTGTATTATATATTATATTTACAGTTATTATTTTGAGGTTGGATTCAAAGTCCAGATTGAACAGAATATCCGCTCTTTTCTTTTTTCTTCTTGCCATTTGGAGCTTCTTTGAATGGATGCTTCGTTGGTCTGATGGCTACAACTCAGCCTTTTTCTGGGCGTCCATGATTTTTGTACCTATAATCCTGTTACCACCTGTAATTCTCCATCTTTCTCTTATTTTTCCATGGTCTAAAATGAGAGCACCTTCTAAGATATATATAGTATATTCTATAAGTTTTCTGCTACTCTGCTTTATGATTAAACCCCATCTTCTCGTTTCAGGTATAAGAAAATATTATGCTGGATATGGAAGTGTAATAAATATATATGGCTTGATCATATATTCATACTTGGCCATAATGGGATTTGGAGCACTTCTGATACTTCTAAATAAATACGCAAAAACAGACTCAAAAATGGCCTTAATACAATTAAAGATGGCGATAATATCTTTTTCAATATCATATATTTTTGTTTTCTTTACAGGATTTTTTCCATATCTTTATGGAAACATAGATGCATATCCATGGACAACACCTTCTTTTCTAATTATGGGTGCAGTTATAGCATATGCAATTTGGAGATATCACCTATTTCTTCCAGAAAGCAGAAAAGAAAAAGAATCGCACTCCGATGAGGTTTTTTCGGGTATTTTGATTCTTCCCAGAGATAAAGCTCTTGCAGAGTTCTATGAAAAAATGAGTTATGGGAAAAAAGGTATTTGTATAACCGCCTACACCCCAGAAGATTTGAAGGAAGAAACGGACCTGAAAAATGTACCCGTCCTGAGTTTTGGCGAGATTTTTGCACATGTGAAGAATATGAATAATTTAAATAATAAGGACTTATTGCCTTTCATAGTCACAGATATCCTACTGGAAAAAAATACGGTTTTAATTATTGACGGCTTAGAAAAATTTCTTTCTGAAAAAGAAATAGAAGAATTCATAGATTATATGAGCTCATTGGAGTTAAAGGAGAGTATGCTTATAATATCTAAAAACAGTGGAAATAACCTTTGATGTAGTGGGCCAGCCCGGATTTGAACCGGGGACCTCCGCCTTGTAAGGGCGACGTCATAACCGCTAGACCACTGGCCCGATTTATATTGAAGGTCAGCGGGTATAGAACTTCCAGAGGAAGTGCGTGTAACCGCTAGATCACTTGCCAGTATGAAGCTTAGTTCCTCAGTTCTGGCGAGTATATGTGATTGGATATAATCTTTTCCTAGGCACAAACACACAGGATAGAAATTCTAAAGATCCCTGCATTCCGAGAGCATAAAAAACCTTATGAGATGTGTATGATTGTGGGGTGGTGTTCCCATGAAACTCACAGAAATCGTGGATAATCTGAAAGATGATATGGTAAAAGCAATGGTTGAAATGCTTAAAATAGAGGCAATAAGCCCCGAAGCTGGTGGAAAAGGGGAGTTAAAGCGTGCAGAGTTCCTTCAGAGATGGATTTCAGATTTCGGTTTTGATGAGATAAAGAGGTATGATGCTGAGGATTCCAGAGCTGAGGGTGGGGTGAGGCCCAACATAGTTGCCACGATAAGAGGAAAAAACCCGGAGAAGAGCATATGGATAATAAGCCACATGGATACCGTGCCTGTGGGAGATATTTCAAAATGGAAAAGCGACCCCTTTGACCCTGTGGTTAAGGACGGAAAGATCTACGGAAGAGGGGCTGAGGACAACGGCCAGTCTCTGATAGCTTCAATGTATGCCGCAAAAGCCATAATAGATTATGGGGAGCGCCCGGATTACAACTATTCCGTGGTTTTTGTTGCAGATGAAGAAACCGGAAGCAAGTACGGAATCCAACACCTTGTAAAGCTTGGAATTTTCAAAAAAGATGATCTGGTTATCGTTCCAGACCACGGCGTCCCCGAAGGGAATGAGATAGAGATTGCAGAGAAATCAATTTACTGGGTTAAAGTGACAACCTATGGGAAGCAGACGCATTCCAGCATACCTCACACTGGCATAAATGCGCTCCGCGCAGGATCAAAATACCTTGTTGAGGTTGATAAAGCACTTCATGAGAGGTTTTCAGAGAAAAACGACCTCTTTGTTCCTCCGATATCCACCTTTGAGCCTACCAGAAAGGAGGAGAATCAGCCAAATATAAACGCTGTTCCGGGGGAGGATGTGTTTTACTTTGACATGAGGATTATTCCCGAGCATGATATAACAGACATAATGGCGCTCATGAACGAGGTTGCGGAGAGAATATCAGAGGAAACAGGGGCGAAGATAGTTCCTGAGCTTTACAGAGGTGAGCCATCACCTCCGCCGACTCCCGCAGATTCTGAAGTGGTTATAAGGCTTAAAAACGCTATAAAAAATGTAAGGGGAATTGAGCCTAAGCTCGTTGGCATAGGTGGAGGGACATGTGCGGCATATATCAGGCAGGCGGGAATTCCTGCGGCTGTGTGGAGCACCATAGATGAGACCATGCATCAGGCCAACGAGTACTGCAAGATAGATAATCTGGTGAACGATGCGAAGGTCTTCGCATTGATGGGGTTTGAATACTAAAAGAACCCCTCATCGTGCCTCATAACCATTTTTTCCCTGTTTTCCCCGTAATTTTCAGCGTATTCATCGAAGTCATATATCTTCACGGGTATCGGAAACGGTGCAAACGGAGATGTTATTATAGCTTCGCCCACATTCAGCGACTTTATCTCGTTGCGGAGCGCTGAGAGGTCCTGTTTGGATGCGCTCTCCATTCTGTCCCTGTCCCCTTCATCTGAAAGACCCATTATGAACAAGGTATTAATCTGCGTGAGTATGTGCGGGTGAATCAATTTCGGCTGCTGTGAAATCGCACATAAGCCCACTTTGAACTTTCTGCCTTCCCTCGCAATCCTAGGAAACATACCACCTTTTGCCTCGCTGAGAACCCTCTGTGCCTCTTCAAGGGTTATCAGCACAGGTGGAAGGGATTCGAATTCCTCTTTATTTTTGGTGAATATGGATTTCCAGTGGTTGAAAACCTTTCTCGCAAGGGCTGAGCTTATGAGCAATTCCTCTTCCTCTGCAAGACCCGATGAGTCTATGAGCACAACCTTTCTATCCTTGAGCTCATTTATAATCTGGTTGCTAACTGAAAACTGCGGGTCCCTGCTTATGACATTCATTTCCATTATGGCTCTAACCCTTCTTTTCAGAACCCTGAGTGTGTTTTCGTGTATGTTCGGGAAATCTTCGGAAAGCGCATCCATATCGCTCTCATAGACCCTCATGAGCCATTCATCGCCGTATTTTGCGGAAAATGCGAACAGAGCCTCCTTTTGAGCCTCGCTCAGACTGTAT
>JALSOU010000083.1 GCA_026986305.1 Thermoplasmata archaeon
GTTGTGGTCGTTGCAGCTGTCCTGACCGTGGTATATATCATCAGAAAGAAGAAAGGAGGAAAAAATGAGTATGAAAGAATGCCATAAGGATGCAGAATCCGAACGAGTGCCCACATTGCGGGGCTCCGTTGAAGTGAAAGAAGAATCTGTGTTGGGCAAAACTATATTATCATAATGCTATCAGCTACCGATAGACATGAGGCTCCCCACAGGAAAGATGGTGAAGAGTGGATTCGGAGGATATGACGCCCTTGAGAACATACTCCGCTCCTTAGATGAAGATTTCAATGGATATATAAAAACAACACATGTGGATGATCTGGTTTCTGAGGGATATTTAGTTATCTATGGAAATAAGTGTCCTATGGCTTATTACAGGGGAAAAGAGGAGAGCTTTGGCGAGGATGCTGTGGAGCACATAGTTGAGGACTCACTCAAAGATGACTGCGTAATAGAGGTCTTCACCTATTCATACAGGTCTTCAAGCATAGATGTTCCCTATCTTCAGAAGATATTTACAGAGTGGCAGTGCTCATGTTCAAGAGATGATATCCTTAGAGAGATAGGAAGGATAGGGCGGAGAGCCCCTGTTTATGAAAGCGATGAGGATGAGATCGATAAAATATCTGCTGTCAGGATAGATTATGAAAAGGAGGACCTTGAAAGGGAAAGGAAGGAGCTCAACAGGCTTAGAGAAGAGATAGAGGAAAGGGAAAGAAGGCTGGAAAAGAAGGAAAAGGAGCTTGAAGCCCTTGAAATAGAGCTTATAAAGAGGGAAAAGGAGCTTGATGATGAGAAAAGCAGGCTGGAGGAGTCGTGGGCACAGTTAAGGGATATGGAGGACAAGAACGAGAGGGTTAGGAGAAGATTGGAGAGGCAGATAGAGGAGCATGTTAAGAGAGAGGAGCGCATATTGAAGCTTGAAAGAAAGGTGGACAGGGACAGGGAGGCTCTTAAAGAGGAGATGAGGAGATTTGAGGATGAGAAAGAGAGGCTGAAAAAGCTGGAAAAGGAGCTGGAAAAGAGGGAAATTGAGATAAAAGACAAGATTGAGGAGTTGAAAAGAAGGGAAAGGGCAGAGAAGGAGAAGCTCAGAGAAATCAGCGAGAGGGAGATGGAGCTTGAGGAGAGGAGCAAAGAGCTATCTGAACTTAGAGAAAGCCTAAGAAAAAAGGAGATTGAGCTGGAAGAAGTGAGGGCATCCCTTGATTTGAGGGAAAAGGACCTTAAAAACCTGAAAAAATCCCTTGATGAGGAGAAAAAGAGCATAGATAAGGAGCGAAAAGCCATTGAAAAGGAGAAAAAGAAGCTGGAAAACGAGAGGGAAAGGCTTGAGAGCGCGAAGAGAGCCCTTCAAACCCTTGAAAAATCCCTTAAAAAGAGGGAAGATGAGCTATCTCAGAGAGAAGAGGATATAAAGCACATGGAAGAGCGCATGAAGATAGAGGAAAATGCAGTAAAGGAAAGGGAAAAAGAGGTGGAGAAAAGGGAGAGGGAGATTGCAAAGAAAGAGGATGAGATTAAGAAGAAAATAGAGGAAATTGAGGCCAGAAAGGCGGAGATAGAGAGATCTGAGAAGGACCTGAAACTGCTGACAGAGGAGATAAAGGGAAAGGCCGAAGAGCTGAAAGAAAGGGAGAAAGAGCTGGAGAAGGAGAGGAAAAGGCTTGAAAATGAGATGGCTGAGAGAGAGAAAGAGATGCTTGAAAGGGAGAGCGCTCTCCAAAAAAGGATGAAAGAGTTGGATGATAAGGAGAAGGAGTTGAAAGACAAGGAAAGTGCGATTAAAAAGAGGGAGAAAGAGCTTTCAAAGATGGAAAATGAGCTGAAAAAGAGAGAGAACACTCTGCAGAAAAAAGAAGATGTGGTGAAAAATCAGCTTAAAAGCGTGCTTCAAAAGGAGGATGAGCTGAGGAAGAAAGAGGAAGAACTTATGGAAAGGGAGGAAAAAGCCGAGAATATGCTGAAAGAGATGGAAGAGAAGGAGAGAGCGCTGAAAGACATGGAAAATAGGCTGAGAGAGCTGGAAAAAAGCCTTAAAGAGAAGGAAAACGAAATAAATGCCAGAGAGAAGGAGCTTGAGGAGAAGATTAAGAGCTTTGAGGAAAAGCAGAAGATTCTAGAGAAGATAAGAGAAGGTCTGAAGGGTGTCTAAATGATAGTCATAGACGGAGAAAACCTGAACATAGAGAAGGTCATAAGAGTGGCCAGAGGGATGGAAAAAGTGGGAATAAGCCCTGAGGCAAAGGATAGGATAGAGAAATCCAGAATGGCTGTGGAAGACATAATAAACAGCGACAGGATAGCATACGGAATAAAGACTGGATTCGGTGAGCTTCAGAACATAATAATACCTCAAAAGGATGTTAAAAAGCTCCAGAAAAACCTTATTTTGAGCCACTCAGCAGGAGTGGGAAGACCTCTTGACACTGAAATAGTAAGGGCTGCCATGCTCATACGGGCAAACGCTCTGGCGAAAGGGTACTCAGGTGTTAGATATTTAGTGATAAAAACCCTTATTGACATGCTCAACAAGAGAGTTCACCCGATAATGCCTGAGAAAGGCAGTGTGGGGGCTAGTGGAGATCTGGCACCTCTGGCGCACATGGCCATGGTTCTCATAGGCGAGGGTGTGGCTGAATATAAAGGAGAGGTTATGGAAGGAAAGAAAGCCATGGAAAAGGCTGGCATAGATACCATAGAGCTTGAGGCAAAAGAGGGGCTGGCTCTTATCAATGGAACCCCTGTGATGAACGCCATAGCCTCCCTTGCCATATATGACTCGATCAATCTGATTAAACACGCTCATATCTCAGCTGCCATGAGCATAGAGGCCTTAAAAGGCTCTGACAGGCCTTTTGATGAAAGGATACATGCTGTAAGACCCCACAAAGGGCAGGTTAATTCCGCAAAAAACCTGCGCATGCTCCTCAAAGGCAGCGAGATAATTGAAAAACACAGAGACAGACAGGTTCAGGACGCATACACCCTGAGATGCACCCCTCAGATATTGGGTGCCGTTATGGATACGATAAACTATGTCAAAGGAGTTGTTGAAGTTGAAATGAACTCAGCCACAGACAACCCGCTGATATTTCCAGACGGGGACAGCATATCTGGAGGAAATTTTCATGGAGAGCCTCTGGCTCTTGCCATGGACTTCCTGAAAATAGCGCTCACAGACATGGGAAATCTCTCTGAAAGGAGGATATTCAGGCTTTTAGACCCTAAGCTGAGCGCTCTCCCGCCTTTTCTGACTGAGAACAGCGGCCTAAACTCTGGATTCATGATCGCCCAGTACTCCGCCGCAGCCCTTTCCTCGGAAAACAAGGTTCTGAGCCACCCATCAAGCGTGGACACCATACCTACGAGCGCC
>JALSOU010000084.1 GCA_026986305.1 Thermoplasmata archaeon
ATCTGCATCTATTCTTATAAGGTTTGCGGTGGGGTCGGTGAAAGTGCTCTTATTCCCATGGAAACTTTTAAATCCCTGCGCTCCCCTCCCCCTCTGGCGGGTAAGTCCATGCAGGTGGCCGTGTACCTTGAGGTGCACGCGAATGGTCCGCATGGGTCCGCTTTTTATGGTTTTTTCATTAATTTCCATCCACTTTTCACCTCTTCCTTTATTTATCATATATTTTTCACTTTTAGTTAAGCTATTATTGAACTTAAAATGAACTTTATATGATATCATGGCATGACCTCGTTTAGATTATCGCATATCTTCAAAACAACGGACCATACCTCCTGAAACTCTGGAACTTCACCAACAAGGATGCGCAGTTTTTTCCAGTTATACCTGTATATCTCTTCGCTGTTTTCCAGTTTTTCAGGTATGAACTTGGCACCTTTCGCCCTGAATTTGGAACCTATAACGGAAAGCACGGTTTCCATGTCCGCATACCTGTAAATATACCAGATGTCGTATATGTCTCTGGGCCTCCCAACTCTCTGGAATATGGTCCTTATCTTCTCGGCCATTATCTCCTCAAGGGAGTATGCCAGGACCTTCACACGGGAAAAAGCCTCTGAATCCATATAATCGTGAAAAATACTCCTTTCAACTGGTTCTAACACCATTTCTTCGTATTTTCCCACAGATATGTCCATTCTTATCTTTGCAGGTTCTCCGCTCCTTCTAAGAAAATAATATGGGATTCGGATTTCATATCCTACTATCCTTCCTGTATGGTATCTTTTGCCCCTTCTTTCTCTCAGTTCCGGATCAAAAAACTCCACTTCTCCATAGCTGGGCTTTTCCAGAACCTCCACGATGTCTTCAATCTCCCCGTCTATGAGATTGAAATCCATATCCTCCGAGAACCTGTAATCGGGAAAATAGACCTTTCTAAGTGCGGTACCGCCCTTAAAAACCAGATTTCTCCATATTCCGTATCTCCATATCTCTCTAAGAACGATGGATATAACATAATCTTTTTCCACCGTGCTTGGAGGTACTCCAGCCCGTCTGGCCTTTGTTTTTATATCATCTATCATATTCACTCTCTTCCTCCAGATATCCCTCAGGGATGTTTACGATGAGCCTCCACTTTCCATTCCAGCGGCCCTTTCTTCCGAGAGTCGGGTCAAGGAGTGAATATCCCTTCATCTCATTTATCTCCTCATTCAATCCGGAAATCTCAAAACCCAGAATCTCACCCAGATATCCAAGTCTCTTCAAACCCGCATTGCTGCCCATCTTTCTCAGATTTTCAGCTACGGTTTCCACATCAACACCCAACCTTAGTGCCTTCGCAACCTCTATTATTCCTCCGCAGTTTCTGGGCCTGTCCAGACAGTCCGCAACGGTCTTTTCAGGGTCTGTTATTCTTACGGTTCTTCCGGCAATACGCAGAACCCTGAAGCCGAAGAACTTCTTTTTTCTGATTATTACCGCCTTTATTCCCCGGCTTTCCAGATTTCTATAGTTCCTTCTGATGGTGGTAAGGACATAAGTCAGTCTTGGAATTTGCTCAGTCATGCCATAGTAATTGAGCGCGCTCCAATACCCCACAGCGCTCTCTGGAACCATAACCGAAGCGAGAACAAAGGAATCACTCGCACCCTGCGAATGGAGTCCTAGCCTGTATCTGTTGCGTCCTATTCTTTCTATTATCCCGTCTCTTTCCAGCCTTCTGATGTGGTAATAAAAGGCCCCCTTCTTCATATTCAGGGCTTCCCTCGCTTCGGTTCCGGTGAAGACCTCGCCAAGTTCCGCCATCTTTATCATGGCTTCCATTTCTCTCATATTTATCACTATTAGTTTAACTGTTATTTAACTTTTTGTGAATTTTTTGATATCACCTCAACTCCTCCAGATATCCTTCTATCCTCTTTTCCACATCAGCTATCTTACTCTCTATCTCCCTGAGCTCCTTCCATTCCTTTTCCACATCTATCTCCTCAACCTCTTCCTCAGGGAACACATAGAGAGTTACATTCAAATTATAGTCATTCTCCCTTATCTCATCAATGGACACAATGCGGCTGAAACCCTCTTCTTCCGAGAAATCCCTGTATGCCGAGGCGATCTTTCTTATGTTCTCATCCCCGAGCATATTGAGCTTTCTGACCTCAGGATGCTTCACATATTCCTGTGAGGCGTTTATGAACAGCACACTGCCCTTCCTTTTCTCATCCTTTCCTTTGTTGAATATCAGTATCGCACCCGGCGCTCCCGTGTTGTAGAACAGCTTTTCAGGCAGGAGTATGACGCAGTCCAGCAGCCCCTCCCCATCATTCTCCTCAAGTACCTTTTTCCTTATGTTCTTCTCCTTTCCGCTCCTGAAGAGCGCTCCGTTGTCCAGCACCACACCCACCTTTCCACCTTCCTTGGTGCTCGCCAGCATGTGCTGAATCCATGCCCAGTCAGCCGATTGTTTCGGAGGAAAGCCGTAAGGGAATCTCTCGGAGACAAATTCCCCCTGTTTCAGAGAGCTCTCATCATAGCCGTCCTGATTCCATGGAGGATTCGCTATTACATGGTCAAACCTCATAATGCCTCCAGAATCCCTGAACTTCGGGTAAAGGAGCGTATCTCCCCGCTCTATCTTCGGATCACCGATATCATGCATATACACATTCATCTTGCACAGTCCGTATGTGGTAGGGCTGACCTCCTGCCCGTAAAGAAAGAGCTTTTTCGCCCCTTCTTTTCCGTATCTCTCCTCCACATGCTTATACGCGCCTATCAACATGCCTCCCGATCCTGCCGCAGGGTCATACACGCTTTCCCCAGGTCTTGGGTCCAGCATCTCTACTATCAACCTTATTACCTCTCTTGGCGTGTATACCTCACCTTCCTTGGCCTTCTGCGGTGCGAAGTATCTCAGCACCCATTCGTATGCATCCCCTAAAATATCGGAGGAGGTGCCGTGCAGCCTTTTTGAGCTGAAAAGCTCCATTAACTGGCTCAGTATCATGAGATTCTCCGTGTTTCCTGTGAAGGAGGTAAATTCCACGGTGTCAAAAACCCCTCTAAGATCAGGATTCATCTCGCCAATGTATTTTATCGCCTTCGACAGTTTTTCTGGCAGAGTATTAACATCCTTTCTTATGTTCTCCCAGAGATATTCTTCAGGCATGTTGAATTGGTGATAGTCAGGATTCTTCGCCTCCTCTCTCGCAACTTCTTCGGGCATATCGTATTCTTCCATGAGCTCCCTGACCTTTTCCTCGTATTCACTCACCCATCTGTCGCTCAGTCTTTTAAGAAATAGCAGCACAAGGATATACTTGTAATCCACCCTTGTTCTTATCAGGTCTGCAGCCTTTTTGAGAAGCGAAT
>JALSOU010000085.1 GCA_026986305.1 Thermoplasmata archaeon
GGTTCGAATCCCTCCCCCCGCATATTTTACGAAGCTTTTTTTCCGAGGTGCGCTTTCCTAAAGGGCACTTCTGTATCCCTCCCCCCGCATATTTTACGAAGCTTTTTTTCCGAGGTGCGCTTTCCTGAAAAGAAAGATTAAAATAGAATGACTCAGTAGTTGAAATCATGGAAGCTAAAACCGTGGAGATAGAGATAGAAGATCTGAGGGAGATAATCGGGAAATTATCCGCTCTCAGGGATGAGATGGATTCTATAATGGAAGAGCTTGAAATACTTATGGATAAAGAGTTAATGCATTCAATAGATAGAGGCATTGAAGAAATTAAAAAAGGTAATCTTTATACACTAGAAGATTTCAAAAAGTCGGTGAATGGATGAGTGTCTATTTTACAAATGAATTTATTAAAAATTTTAAAAAGCTAAAAGGAAAAGAGAAAGAGCAGGTGAAATCGGCTGTTGATGAGATAATGACAGATAGAGATTTAGGTAAGCCATTGAGATACTCTCTTAAGGGGTTGAGAAGCTATCGGGTTGGAAATATGCGCATAATATATGCTCTGGATGGTGAAGATATTTACTTCATCACATTTGGGAAAAGAAAGAATATATATGAAAATTTAAAAAGAAGAAATTTGGGGTGAAAGCTTTTTATTGGGAAATTTATCTAAGCAAATATTTCCACTCAATTTTTCTCAATACCCTTATTAACCCCTTCTCTCACCATATACCGTGCCATCATTGCTGTTACACCCTGCTGTGCGCGATGCCGCTCGAAAACTGGGAATAATGGAAGCGACAGAGGTGCAGAGCGCTGCCTTTGAACCCATACTGCAGGGAAGGAATGTTCTGCTCATAGCACCAACAGGCACAGGAAAGACCGAGGCGGCAATGCTCCCTGTTTTTTCAATGCTCATGGAGGAAAGGAGGAAGATAGGAGCGCTCTACATAACACCTTTAAGAGCTCTGAACAGGGACATGCTGAAAAGACTTGAGGAATTCGGAAAGGAGCTGGGAATGAGGATAGCTGTGAGGCATGGAGACACAACTCAGAAGGAGAGGAGGATGCATCTAAGGGAGCCTCCTGAGGTGATGATTACAACTCCAGAGACCCTTCAGATAATGCTGGTTGGCTCAAAACTGAGGGAGCTTCTCAGGAATGTCAGATATGTCATAGTGGATGAGATACATGAGCTGGCGGACAACGAGAGGGGAGCGCAGCTCTCAGTTGTTTTGGAAAGACTGGTGGAGCTTGCAGGGGAATTCCAGAGAATAGGGCTATCTGCCACGGTGGGAGACCCAGATGAGGTCGGTAGATTTCTAGCAGGAGTGGGGAGAGGGGTTGAGGTGGTGGATGTTTCCAGAGCGAGGAGGATGGAGATTGAGGTGGAGATGCCTGAGGCATCTAGAGATGATGAACTAATGGCTGCAAGGCTTTCATCTGAAAAGGAGTGGGTTGCATGTCTGAGAAGAGCCAGAGAGATAGTTGAAGAATCGGAGGCATCTCTTTTATTTGTGAATACCAGAGAGACAGGGGAGAAACTGGCGCTCCAATACTCCATGCTGGGCTATAAGGACATGGAGCTTCACCACGGCTCACTTTCAAGGGATGTGAGGGTTGAGGTGGAGAATCGCTTCAAGTCAGGGGAATTGAGGGCTCTTATATGCACATCCTCCCTTGAGCTAGGCATAGATGTGGGAAGGGTTGACAGGGTGATACAGTTCAACTCACCAAGATCGGTTTCCAGAATGGTTCAGAGGGTTGGAAGGTCAGGGCACAGCAGGGATAAGGTGCCTAAAGGAACGGTCATAGCTGTGAATGAGGATGAGTTCGCAGAGGCTCTGGTTATCGCAAAAAAGGCCATGGAAGGGGAGGTTGAGGTTAAGAAGGTGAGGGAAAATCCCCTGAGCGTGCTGGCGAACCAGATAACATCCATGGTCGTGGAGCGCAGAGACATCCACGAGGATGAGATTTACAGGATTGTTAAAAGATCATACCCTTTCAGAAACCTCAGCGTTGAGGATTTTCATGCTGTGGTGGAGCAGCTTGTTGATATAAGGCAGATATGGAGGAAGGATGGGATTTTAAGCAGGGGAAGGAACTCAAGGAGATACTTTTATGATAATATATCAATGATTTCCGATGAGCGCTCCTACTGGGTTGTTGACATAAGCTCAGGAAAGAGGGTGGCAAAGCTGGATGAAAAATTCGTTGCGAACCACATAGAGCCGTTCTCACTCTTCATAGTCAGGGGAAAGTCGTGGAGAGTTGTTGATATGGAAGGGGATGACATAGTGGCTGAGCCTGTGGCGGAGCTGGGGAATGTGCCCTCATGGAGCGGAGAGGACCTTCCCGTGTCCTTTGACATAGCCCTTGAGGTTGGAAGGCTCAGGAGGTTGAGGGACTTCACAAAATATCCTGAAAATTCTGGGGCAGATAGGTATGTGAAGTGGCTGGAGAGCGCCGAGAAGGATGGGGCTGTGGTTGCAACTGACCGCAGAATAGTGATTGAGGAAGGGGATTCCATAGTGATAAACGCATGCTTCGGCACCAATGTCAATCTCACTCTCTCGCATCTCATAGCCTCCCTGCTATCTGCCAGATATGGTGGAAGCGTCAACGCATCCATAGACCCTTACCGCATAATGATTCAATCGTCTTTTTCTCTGGGTTCAAAGGAGGTTGAGGAGGTTCTGAGGGAGATAAATCCAGACACTCTTGAAGCCATGCTCCGCATAGTGCTGAAATCATCCGAGCAGTTCAGGTGGCGCTTTCTATACTCAGCAAAGAAGTTCGGGATAATTGAAAAAGGTGCGGATATGAGGAGCGTGAACATGGATCGCATAATTGAGATTTACAGAGGAACACCTGTTTTCAGGGAAGCCATGGATATGACCCTCTGGAAGGACATGGATCTTGAGAACACAAAGAGGGTTTTGAAGTGGATAAGGGGCGGTAGGATTGAGATAGTGAGATCCAAGCTCTCAGAGATAGGTAAAATGGGTCTGAGGCAGAAGGGCGGTGCTGTGCTCCCTTCAAGGCCAAGCAGGGAGATACTCAGAGCCGTTAAAGAGAGGATTGAGAGCACGGAGATAAGGCTGGTGTGCCTGAGCTGCGGAAACATCTGGAGGTCCACCGTTTCCGAGGTGGATGAGAATATCAGATGTGCCAGATGCGGAGCCAGGATGGTAGCCATGATACGCCCATATCAGAAGGAGTTTCAGGACTTAATGGAAAAAAGGGAGCTTAAACCGGAGGAGCTTAAGAAGATGAGGTGGATGGTGAAGAGCGCTGAGATAATCATGTACCACGGTCACAGGGGTGCCATGGTCCTA
>JALSOU010000086.1 GCA_026986305.1 Thermoplasmata archaeon
CTCCTACCATCTCACCGATCTTTGCAGACCATGCCCCCGCAGCGTTGAGAACCATGTTCGTTTCTATCTCTCCTTTATCGGTTATGACCTTCTTTATCTCCCCGTTTTCAACCTTTATTCCCTTGACTGTTGTGTGGTGATAGAGCTCAACGCCCCTCTTTTTCAGGTTGTCCACATAGCCTTTGATCACAAGAAACGGCTGTGCCACTCCGTCTGTAGGGCAGTAAGCGGCAGCGCTCAACCCTTCTATGTTCAGCTGAGGCACTATGTCCAGAGCCTCTGATGGGTCCATGTATCTGCTGGGAACATCAAGAGAATTCTGCAATTTCACATTCTTTTTTAGATGCTCCGCTTCCTCCTCTGTATGTGCAAGAATGAGATATCCTCCCTGCCTGAATCCGATATCCTGCCCAAGCTCTTCCCCTAGATTTTCAAACATCCTCACGCTTTCTCTGGCAAGCACTATGTTGTACTCCTCGCTGAACTGCTGCCTTATGCCCCCACCACAGCGACCTGTGGCTCCGCTTCCGAAATAGCTTTTTTCTATGACAACAACATCTGTAAAGCCTCTCTTGGCCAGCTGATACGCAGTACCTAGACCTGATACTCCGCCACCGATTATCACCAGCTTCGCCCTGTCCTTCACTCTTCCACCTCCTCATCTGCGAGAAGCTCAAAGAACACAGGCTTTACCGGAGGTCTCGGAGTTATGTACCCAACCTCTTCCGGGCTCTTTCCAGTTGCCCTTGCGATTATACCTATAGCCAATGGAACGCAGGTCTTTCCCTGACAAGGCCCTCTTCCAAGCCCTGTTACCCTCTTTATGCTCTCTATGTCGGTGTAGCCCTCCTCAATGGCCTTCATTATGTCCTCAACAGTAACATCCATGCATCTGCAGACTATCCTGTTATCCATTATTTCACCACCCTGATGTTTCTGGCCTCAAAGAGGAGCCTATCATTATCCACTTCCACAGTCACCAGAGCGGACTGGTACCTTTTATCCGGGAAAAGGAGAGCCACCACAGTTCCCTCACCTATTTCCTCACCTTCTCTGCTCAGGAGCTTAACCACATCTCCCCTTTCAGGCATAGGAAGCATCTCATAAGGTATCGTGAGCCTCGGCTTTTCCTTTGATTTGTCCAGCATGAAAATGGCAAGGCCGGGGCATACCTGCATGCAGAGCGTACAACCGATGCATGTGTCAAAATCTATCTTCGGCCTGTCGTTTATGTTGTCCATGTGTATGGACTTTGTGGGGCACACCTCAGCGCATGGATTGCATGGTATGTCCTGAACGCATTCCGTCATGGCCACAGGGCCCTTTTTGAGCCTTTCCTCAGACGGCACATTGCCTATCTTTTTAAGGTAATCGAGGGTTACTGTGCCTGTTCTTTCGTAATCTTCCATTAAAGCACCTCCACTTTCTCAAGTCCCTTTCTAATCCTCTCTCCGAAGGGCCCTGCCCTCAGATCCTTCAGCTCTTCCCTCACCTTTTCCCTGAGTTCCACAGCATCGTCGCCTGCCAAACCCATATCTATGGCTGCGCTCAGCCCTGCTATTCTTCCCTCCATTATGGCCGTGGATGCCTCCTCTATCCCTGCCACATCACCAGCTATGTATATGCCTTTTACAGAGGTTTCAAGGTTTTTATTCCTCAGGGCAACATGACCTCCAAGCTCAGGTACGAATTTAAGCTTCACACCTGCCTGATCCAGAATTCCATAGGTCGGCCTCAGGCCCACAGATATGGCTATGCCGTCTACCTCAACATCCCTTTCTGTGCCGGGTATGGGCTGCCACTTATCATCCAGCTGCACTATTGTGGCTCCCTCAACTTTTCCATCTCCATAGGCCCTCTTTATGCTGTGCCTAGTGAGTATGGGGACCCCCATTCTCCTAACTTTGGCTGCGTGGACGAAGTAAGCGCCTATCTTTGGCATGGCCTCCACTATCATCTTAACATTCACTCCTGCCTGAAGAAGCTGGTATGCCACTATTACCCCAACATTTCCTGCTCCAACCATTATTAGATTGTCTCCCGGTTTAACCCCATAGACATTCATCAGGGTCTGAGCAGCACCTGCCCCGTAAACTCCCGGCAGGTCGTTGTTCTCAAATATCAAGGATTTTTCAGCTGCACCTGTGGCCATGATTATCTTCTTTGTTTTTATTTTATAAAGTGTAGATCTTTCGTTGGACGCCGCACCTATGGTCATTGGTTCATAATAGCCGAAAGCGGATGTTTTGGTGAGGACTGTAATATTTTTATTATCTAAAACTTCTTTTATGAGTTTCTCAGCTATGTCTATACCTCGGACACCTGCATCGTGCTTCCTTGAGCCGAAGAATTTGTGGGTCTGCTTTATTAGCTGCCCCCCCAGCTTAGGTGCCTTGTCTATCAGAACTACCTTTGCTCCGTATTTGGCCGCATAAATGGCTGCGCTCAGCCCTGCTGGGCCACCTCCTATGACAGTTATGTCTGTTTCCAGTTCTTCCTTTTTTGTCTCCTTTTTTACGGTGTTTGTCGGAAATTCTCCCCTCCTTTCCTGTCTTTCAACGATAGTTCCTTCCTTTAAAGGAGCTATGCATGTTCTTATGTTAGGTACACCGTTTACCCTCATGGCGCATGATGCACAAACTCCAATGGCACAGAATATACCTCTGGGCCTGTTCAGCTTAAAGCTGTGCATAAATTCCTTTAGGCCGGAAGCGTAGAGAGCTGCAGCTATGGTCTCGCTTTCATATCCTTTCATCTCCTTTCCTTCAAATATGAATCGCAGCTCTCGTCCTCTGTCAAACTTCAGAATCGGATGCTCGTGGATTCTCAGGTCTATCATAGTAACACAGCCACCGCAAGAGAAAAGGGGATTTTAAGGTTTTTGAATGCTGCCCCGACTGTTAAAGGCAGATAGAGGGGTAATCGAAAGTCTTATATATGGGCATTTGAGTAGAATATTATGGAGGTGAGAGCGATGATGCTGGAGACAGCGATAATAAGGTTGTGGCACGAGGAATGGTATGAGAAGCTCCTGAATAGCGAAAGAGAAAGGGCAGGACCTCAGCCCAATTAAATTTTTTGAGTTATTTGGGTTTGTGAGCCTCTGAGTATTTTTATATCAGATTTTAGTTATAGTTTTTTGGAGATTGTGTGTTTTAAAAAGAACAGTAGGTTTGCAATCCCCTTAAAACGGACCTGAGGGGATACAGAAAGGATTTTTCCCAACGCTTCGCTCGAAAAATCCTGTAAAAGTGCCCTTTACCTTCGGCAAAGCGCATCTCGGAAATTCTCTAAGCAGGCTGAAAGCCTGCTGTTCCTTTACGCCG
>JALSOU010000087.1 GCA_026986305.1 Thermoplasmata archaeon
GAAGTATGAAGAGCATAGATGGAGGGCTCACTGGATTTTTCCATATTTCAGGGGATAACATGCTCTGCACCACTTTCAGAGTGCCATTTCTGGCCTTTCCTATCACAAAAAGAGCGAGTATTACGAAGACAGCGTTTGAGGTGTTCACAGCGCTCATCATGCCTATGAAGCTCTCCTCATTCCTATCCCCTGAGAGGTTTGAAGCTAAAACAGTAGCTGATGCGCTGGTAACTCCGGGGAACCAGCCCACGAATGCCCCTGATATCGTGCCTAAAAACGAGTGCTTTATCCCAGCTCCCTCGGATTTCTCATCTTTTTCCTTCATCACCGGTTTTATCACACCAGCGCTCTGTATTAGTGCGGGGAGGCCAAACAATCCTAAAAGGCCTGAGAAAATCGGAGCGCTCCCCCTCATCCCATCCATGAGCATGGGTGCATCGGAAAATGTGTTTCCGTTGAGGACTATCCAGCCGAATATTCCGGAGAGCAAGAAGATTGAAATGGCATAGAGGCTGTAAATCCTCCCTTTCTCCGCTTCCTCTGCAATGAGAACAGCGACTATGAGCATGAGTATGTAGGGAATGTACGGCTCAAGGCGCTCATATCCGTTCAGGACTCCGAAGAATATGTAGGCAGGTATCAGTAGGAGAAGAGCTATGAGAACCGCATGCAGGCTCCCTGTTGCTGATATCCTTATTGCCTTTCTCCCCTCACCCCTGAGAACCAATCTGTGTGCAGGTAAAACAGATAGGGCCATGTCCTCATCAGGTGCTCCGAAGAGCGCCGACGGAATGAAATCCAGAAATGTGTGGGTAATCAGGTTTCCGATGATTATGGCTGAGATGAATATCAGAGTTCCTTCGGGAGCGCCTAAGAAAGCTGATATAGATCCAGATATACCGAAGAAAACAGGTGAAAATGCCATTATAAGGAGTGCAACGGTGTTGACATGGATTCCGGGGGTAAGACCTGTGATTATTCCTAGGAGAACGCCTATGAGTGTGAATAGGAGGACCCCTAATAGCACCTGAAATGCCATGATATCGCATCAGAGATTATTAAAAGAGGATTGCTGTTGCATGTAACAGGCTCTCCGCAAGTCCTATATATTAGCTCTTTTTAGGTTTCCTTAAATAAGTTAGATGATTTCATGAGAGCGCTCAGCGAGACTGAAGAGGACTATCTCAGGACGATATTTGAGCTGACCGAAGAGAAGAGGTACGCCACGGTTTCTGAGATAGCCGAGAGGCTTGGGGTCAGGCCGCCCAGTGTAACAGATATGGTGAAAAAGCTCAGCGATGAAGGCTATCTGATATACAGGCCCTACAAACCCATAGTTCTCACAGAGAAAGGAAGAGAGGTGGCAGAGGACATATCTCACAAGCACAATGTTCTCAGGGATTTCCTGCAGATAATAGGTGTGAATGAAGATATCGCCGAGGAAGATGCCTGCGGAATAGAGCACCACCTTCACCCTGAGACCATTGAGAGGCTCACCAAATTCGTGGAGTTTGTGGAAAACATGCCTAAGCATCCGAGGTGGCTGGAGCATTTTGAGGAGTATATACGGACTGGAAAGCTCCCTGAAGAGTGTCTCTGCGGTGAAGAAAAAGATTAAAAAGCACATGACGATAGGGTAATGATATGAAAAAAATCAAAAGCGGGGTATATGGCCTTAATGCGATAATGGACGGCGGCATAAATGTCCGCTCAACAACCGTTGTAATAGGATGTTCTGGGGCAGGAAAGACCACATTCGCCACACAGTTCATAAGAAGAGGGCTTGAAGAGGGTCAGGAAGGGGTTTTCGTCAGTTTGGATGAGAACAAGGAGCAGATAATAAGGGAAGCCATAGAAATGGGATGGAAGGACATAATGGACTATGTAAAAGACAAAACTCTGGTGTTCATAGACGCATCTGGCAGGGACTTTTCGACCTTCATAAAGAAGGAGCTACCGTCGTTTGTGAGCAGGTGGGAAGGTGCGGATGCCAGAATAGCCATAGACCCCCTCACCCCAGTTGTCTGGGCTCTGCCAGACAGATACGAGCAGAGGGATGTCATAGGATTCATGTTAAAGGAGATGAGGAAGATAGGCACCGTGGTGGCGACACTTGAAGAGCACGGAACGAAAGGAGATTTATCTGGTCCTGAGGTTATAATTCCCATGTATCTCGCCGACAATGTGATACACCTAAACTACAAACCCATGGATGAAGGTATTGAAAGGAGGCTGAAAATAGTTAAAGCTAGAAGCACCAGACACAGCGAGGACTACCATAGATATTCCATAGTGGGCGGTCTGGGAATAGTTGTGGAGAAAGCCCCCTATTCCCCGAGGAGGAGCAAGAGGATGGTAATGCAGATGAAAAAGGAGATTGGAAAGCTGAAAGGGAAGATTCCCGATACAGCGTATAACAAACTGATGGATGCGTTTGAGTATATGAGAGATGATGATTTTAGAGGCATGGATGCTACAGAGATATTGAGGGCGATTGTTGAGGAATACATGTAGGTGATAGTATGAGTTCTCCCGGTTCGATATATATTGAGTGTCCGGTTTGCGGTGAAGAAACCCTGCATCAGGTAATTAAGGGGAAGATCAGCGAAAAGAATGGAGCCATATCCTTTGAAGGTGTGGTTAAATGCTCGGAATGCGGGAATGTGCATAAGGCATCGATAAAAGAGGACAAGAAGGTGAGGGTTAGGGCGATAATAAGCGATGGAGATAGGTCCAAAAAGACATTCATAGAGCTATATCCCAATGACAGGGTGGGCATAGACGATGAATTCATGGTTGATGGACAAAGGGTGAGGATAAGAGCCATAGAGACTGGGGAGAAAAGGGTGGAGAGCGCTCCTGTCCACGACATAAAGACTCTCTGGTTGCAGAGATACGACAGGGTGAAGGTTAAGTTCTCAATAAACAAGAAGGATGTCACAGTATCAAAAAGCATATTCGCCAGCCCTGACGAGGAGTTCTACATAGGAGACAGCCTGCAGATAGACAGGGACTACATAGTCATACACAGGATAAAGACTGAGAGAGGGATTGTGAGAAAGGGAGGGGTTCAGGCCAGAGATATAGTGAGGGTTTATGGAAAAAAGATAGACTGATAGCTAGGCCTCATTCAACAGTTTCCAGTTTGAACATGACTCCGAGACCTTCAAGAGTGGCCTGAATCATATCTGCGAACTCTATGGCATCCTCCACATTTGCGTGGTTCGGCCACTCATACACCATGTCATAAGGCCCAGCTATGGGTTTAAACCCAAGCCTCATGAGTTCATCCACTATCTCTGACGGTCTGCCGCCT
>JALSOU010000088.1 GCA_026986305.1 Thermoplasmata archaeon
AGGTAATGAGAAATTGACAGTGATATTGTGACCCCTGTCGAGAGGAGATTGACAGGAATAAAAGCCCTTATGAGAAACTTGGTCTACAGGTATGGTGGTGTTTATTAGGATGTTCGAGAGAGGGTACTGGAACTATACGAAAGATAAAAAGAGAATACTGGAAAGGAAGGTCGGGATAGATAACTAAGAGATGAGGGAAAATGAGGATTGGGGAGCGCTCTCCATTAAGGTTTCCTGAAAACAAAGAGATGCTCGTGCGCTATGAGGAGGAAGTCGTAGGTTCCGCGCCAGCGCTCCCTCGTTGCTTTCATGTGGTGCTGGGTAGTGATGAGACCAAGCATAATAGGACTGAAAAACTTATTATATGAAAATCGATTTAGCTGCGATGAAAATATATATGGATGTCTGCTCTTTAAACAGGCCTTTTGATTCTCAGGACGATGAGAGGGTGAGAATAGAGGCGGATGCTGTTCTGAGCATACTCAGAAAATGTGAGGACGGAAGATGGACCCTGCTTGGAAGTGAGATAATAGAGTATGAAATCTCAAAAAGCCCTGATTTTGAAAAAAGGGAAAAGGTGGAACTCCTATACAGCATATCAAAGGATAGGATAATTATGAATGAAAAAATCCTTGAGCGAGCAAAAGAGCTGGAAAGAATCTCATTTTCAGGATACGATGCCCTTCACATAGCATCTGCGGAATATGGTGGTGCGGATGTCTTCCTCACAACGGATGATGGAATCATAAGAAAGGCGAAGAAAAACATAAATATCATCAGGGTTAAAGTTGAAAATCCAGTAATATGGTTTATGGAGGCAATAAGAGATGGGTACTGATACGATTGGCCCTGTAGAGCTCAGAAAAGCCGGAATAAAGGCGCTCTACGATGCACTTGGTCCCACAGGCATGGCTGAGTTCCTAAGGATGTTCGATAGAGGATATGGGAATTACACTAAGGAGCGGGAGAAAATACTGGAAAAGAAGAGCGTGGAAGAGATATACAGGGAGATAAAAGGATAGGCAAATCGGAATTTACGGTTTCCTGAAAACAAAGAGATGCTCGTGCGATATGAGGAGGAAGCCAAGAAACTGTAATATAGAAAACGATATGCAGGTGGCGAGTATATGAAACAATACGAAGCCGTGATAAAAGTGATGGAAAAGAACGGGGGATATGCCACGCTGTCTTATCTTTACGAACATGCTCTTAAAGTACCGGGTGTGAAGTGGGAACAAAAACACCCTATGCCAGTATAAGGAGAATAGTGCAGGAAAGACCTGAGATTTTCAGAATTAAACCGGGTTTGTGGGCGCTTGTAGAATATAAAGAGAAGCTTCCTGATGATATAAAAGCATTGATGGAAACAAAAACAGAAAAAGGAGAGAGATATGGGCATTATTACTATCAAGGACTCATAGCTGAGATAGGAAATTTTAATGGAAAATATACCTTTGTTCCCTATCAGGACAGAAATAAACCCTATCTTGGAAAAAGACTTGGAGACACGGTGAATCTAGACAAAATATTCAATTTTGGCTATGAACACATAGTTAAAAAGGCCAGTACTGTTGATGTAATATGGTTCAATGAGAGAAAGATGCCCCATAGCTTCTTTGAAATAGAACATTCCACAGACTTCCAGAATTCACTTCTGAAATTTTTTGAGCTTCAGGATTATTATGCAAACTTCTACATAATCTCAGACGAAAGTAGAAAGAGAGAATTCGAGAAAAAGATATCTCTTTCTGCCTTCAATCCCATAAGGAAAAGGGTTCGATTCGTGGATTATAAACAGATATTGAGGCTTTATGGGATTGAAAAAGAGAGGGGAAACATTATTAATATAAGCTGATCTAAACCTATGAAAGCCTACATCTTCCTAACACCCGAAGGCTATACCTTCCAGTCAAATTCTGAGAGCGCAGAGCCAGATATTGAAAACCTTCAGGTAATCGGCTTTGCCCATGGAAATGATGAAAGAGATGCTTTTGAGAGACTTTTGAAGGAGAACCCCTATATTTTAGAGACAACCTTTAACGAGCTTATTGCTTTAGAGCTCAAGAACGCACCAGAGAAAGGAAAGATATTCTATATCTCAGAAAAAAGGTGCAAAAGTTGAGGAATATTTTCCCAAAGTTTTTGAACATCAGCACATATTAAAAATAAAAGGGAGTTAAACGGTTTTATTTACTGGAACCACGCTTTCACTTCGGGCTTGAACAGATACCACAGTATTATTATGCTTATTATTGTCCCTATTGGTATGTCAAGCAGTCCTATTATGGCGAAGATTATCGCCACGATTCTTGCCCAGCCCTGTCCTTTGAGTAGCCCGTATGCTATAAGGAAGTATATGAGAGCTATAAGCCCAAATACTACCCAGCAGATGGTCATCAAAGCTCCGGCTCCGCTACTTCCAGAAGTGCCCATCAATGGTGCCAGCATTGCAGTAAGCATTAGAGGGGCTGCTAGAATTAAAAGTCCTTCTATGATATATAGGGCAGCCAGTATTGTTATTCCTGTGGGTCTCTCTCTAGGTGCGGCTCCATAACTCATATCTTGTTGTTCCATTTTAAGTCCTCCAGCAGCTAAAAAACATATATAGTATAAAAAGATTTCGTTAATGTGTATTTTCTTTATGTCTTGTTGTTTCTTCCCTTCCATCCGACCCAAACATACATAAATACGCCCTGTTTTGCCCGCATAATGGCTGATGAACAGAGAAAAGACCTAGCTTTGGCTAAGTACGAGTTCAAAAAAGCTCTGGACGAGCTTGAGAAGTACAGCGGCAGGGCTACCGAGCTTATTTCACTGTATATTCCTCCAAACAAGCAGATATCCGATGTGGTTGCGTATCTGAGAGACGAATATTCTCAGAGTTCAAACATAAAATCCAAGAGCACAATGAAGAATGTTACATCAGCCATAGAGTCCATAATGAGCAGGTTGAGAGCATTCAAAAAGCCTCCTGAAAACGGCATGGTTTTCTTCGTAGGCCATGTGGCAAAAGGGGCCGACCAGACAGAGATGATTGCGAAAATAATCGAGCCGCCTGAGCCGATAACAACCTTCCTCTACCGATGCGATTCAAAGTTCTACCTTGATCCATTAAAAGACATGGTTACAGATAAAAAATCCTACGGCCTCATAGTTATAGACCGCAGCGAGGCCACCATAGGCCTGCTTAAAGGAAAGCGAATAAATGTGATAAAGCACATAGAGTCAAGGGTTCCGAGCAAGCACCATCAGGGAGGCCAGTCATCT
>JALSOU010000089.1 GCA_026986305.1 Thermoplasmata archaeon
AAAAAAGTTCATTATGAGTCATTATTTTTTTATCCACACGGGCGTCCGGCAAAAATATTTGAAAGAAGCGAAACTCAAGAATTTTCTTTTACAAAAGATAAAAAAATTCAAAGCGATATAGCTAAAAAAACAAGAGAAAATGCTCTGTACTTATCCACAGCTACTGCTTGGAATTACGGGCCTGTTTCTAAAGTTTTTGATTGGTTTAAACAATTTAGAAAGATTTCTGCATCTACCCAAGGAATGTATGAATATACGATAAATCTTATAACAAAAAATAGTTCCGTTAAAGATTTTGTTAAAGATTTTCTCAAAAAAGCAGATGTAGGTATAGATGACTTTTCTGCAAAAATAGAAGAAATATCATTTGAAGAACTTCCTAAACATCTCCAACGTATGTTGGAAATTAAAATATCTGATGAAAGTGAAAGTTTAGGCGAGATAAAAATAAAATCACCAGAAGTCAAAGCTGTTCATAATATAAACGGTAAAGAAATAATTTTTGATTTTGATGAAGAATCAGATGGTACAAAAAGATTATTCAGTATAGCTGGACCATGGTTTGACCTCATACATAACAAAAGAATTCTTTTCATAGATGAAATATCTTTGAGACTGCACCCTCATCTGGTAGAATTTTTGATCAAAAAATTCCATGAACAGAGTTCTATGGGTTCTCAATTAATTTTTACGACACACAATACATATATTTTGAGTTTAGATCTATTTAGAAAAGACCAGATATGGTTTACCGAGAAAAAATCAGACGGTAGCACAGATTTATATTCTTTATACGATATAAAAAATGTTAGAGATAAAAATATTGAAAAGGCATATTTGTTAGGGAGGTATGGGGCCATACCATATTTGGACTGGAGGTGAATCCATAAGAAGAAAATCTAGAGAACTAAAACCAAGAAGTTTAATATTTGTTGTCTGTGAAGGTAAATCAGAAGAAAATTATTTTAGACATTATAAATCAATATCTAGAGAACTTAGTATAAATATATGGAAATTTGATAGAGATTCACAGAATATGATTAAAAAATTTAAAAATAAAATCAAATATGATGGAATAGTAATGGGGGAGAACGACAAAGCGTGGTTTGTGTTTGACATGGATGTGAACGACAATAGAGTGGAAGAAGCCAGAGCCATTCTCTCTAAGAACAATTATAATCTAGCTCTTTCCATACCTTCTTTTGAACTATGGATATTGCTTCATTACAGACTATGGGAAGTGGAGAATTCTAGCAAACAGGATGTAGAAGACGAGCTTAAAAAATATATAAAAGAGTACTCCCACGGAATGGATGCATATCCGATTATATATAAACATACTCAAAAAGCAATAGAAAGGGCGAAAAAACTTTTTGAGAATAAAAAGAAAGAGCTTACTGATGATGAGCTCTATACCTCCAAGGCAAACCCAATAACTCATGTTTATAAACTTGTTGAATTTTTAGAAAAAAACATTAACAAATGAATTATCCTTCTACCACTGTTCCGTCAAACCTCCTCCCCTTTATCGCCCTTTCAAACGCCTCAAGGTCCCTTCCATTGAGCACATACAGGGTTATTGAGGAGCGCTCCGCTATCTTTGCAGCCATCGGGTCTATTATTATGTTGGATCCTGCGCCTCCTGAGGCTGATGCCATGATAAGGTCTATCAGTTCCCTATGGGTCATCCTGTCTATTCTCTTAGCGTTCGGGTTCTTTATAGGGTCATCCGTGTAAACTCCGTTGACTGAGGTGGCATCTATGAGGGTATCTGCGCCTAGGCGCTCCGCAAGCATGGCGGCCACTGCATCGGTTGTATGACCTGGATGTGTTCCGCCCATCACCACTATAGGATATGATTTTGAGAGAATCATGGCTTCCTCAAAGCTTTTCGGTATGCTTGGAGCTGAATCTGGGCTTAAAGCTGCCATCAGGAGATATGCATTAAGATATGTTGCAGATATCCCTATTTCATCAAGGAAAGATTCATCCGCACCAAGCTCTCTGGCCTTTGATATATACTCCCTCGCTGTTTTACCTCCTCCTGCCACTATGAAAACCCTCCTTTTCTCCGCCTCCCTTCTTATTATCTTTGAAATATCTCTTATGAATTCTATCTCAGCAGATGCGACTATTGAGCCTCCTAAGGATATCACTAGCGGCTTCATGGCTGTGGGATACGCAGGAAGGAAATAAAGCTTCCTGAGGGTGGTAGAAATCTTAATATACCGCCTGAGGTAACGACTTTTTACGGTTCCCTGAGAACCTTTAAATAGAAAAAGAAAATAGCGGAACAAATCGCAAAGGAGGCAAAACAATGGCAGAAAAAGAACATCTAAACCTGGTATTCATCGGCCATGTGGATCACGGCAAATCCACCTTGGTAGGTCGTATGCTATACGAGCATGGAGAGATAGACCCACACATAATAGAGAAATACAGGAAGGAAGCCGAGGAGAAGGGAAAGGCTACCTTTGAGTTCGCGTGGGTCATGGATAATCTGAAAGAGGAAAGGGAGCGCGGTGTTACTATAGATGTGGCGCATAAGAAGTTCGTTACAGATAAGTATTATTTCACAATCATAGATGCTCCCGGTCACAGAGACTTTGTCAAGAACATGATAACAGGTACATCTCAGGCTGATGCAGCAGTGCTCGTCGTCGCTGCTCCCGAAGGAGTCATGGCCCAGACAAAGGAGCATGTCTTCCTCGCAAGGACCCTCGGTGTAAATCAGCTCATAGTGGCTATAAACAAGATGGATGCCACGAAGCCCCCGTACGATGAGAAGAGGTTCAATGAGGTCAAGGATCAGGTGTGGAAGCTCCTGAAATCTGTTGGATACAAAGAGGACATGGTCACTATAGTGCCAGTGAGCGCATACAAAGGAGACAACGCTGTAAAGAAGAGCGATAACATGCCTTGGTGGAAAGGACCAACACTGCTTGAAGCTCTTAACAACCTGAAAGTTCCCGAGAAGCCCATAAACAAGCCTCTCAGACTGCCTATACAGGATGTGTACTCGATCACAGGTATCGGTACAGTGCCTGTGGGTAGAGTTGAGACAGGTGTTCTGAAGCCGAACATGAAGGTCTCAATAATGCCTGCCAACAAGGTTGGAGAAGTGAAGTCCATAGAGATGCACCACGAGGCTATACCCCAGGCAGTTCCTGGAGATAATGTCGGGTTCAACATCAGAGGCGTTGCAAAGAACGAGATAAAGAGAGGAGATGTCGTTGGACCTGT
>JALSOU010000090.1 GCA_026986305.1 Thermoplasmata archaeon
GGTGAGAAGATAATAAGGGAATACCATGAACAGCATGCGCCGAAATTTACCATGCCCATAGCCACAGAGCAGCATTTCAGGATAGAGGTCAATGGAATAGGAATCCAAGGATACATAGACAGGGTAGACAAAATAAGCCCCGAAAGCGTTGGAATTTTGGACTACAAAACCAGCAAAAATCCCTTTCAGCTGCCGCAAGTGGAGAAGAATGAGCAATTGGCCCTTTATCAGATGGCCTTTGAAGAGCTTTATGGGAAAAGGGTGGAGCGCCTGACCCTGTATCACCTTAGAAGCAACATGGACTTCACAGTGGGCCGCAGGCCCGACTCAATGATAGAATCCCTGAAAAAGAAGATAATAGATGTGGCTGAGTCCATAGAAAACGAGGAGTTCGAGCCTAAAAAAGGACCGCTCTGCGCATACTGCGACTACCAGCACCTCTGCCCGTATTTCATGGACCTTTATGCGGAAAAAACTCAGGAAAAGATGGATGTTGAGGAGATGGTTGAGGAGTATGCCTCCATAGTCGATGAAATCAACCGCCTCAAAAAAAGAAGGGAGGAACTGGCTGAGATATTGAAGGACTATGCGGAAGAGAAGGGGCTGAGAACCATGTTCGGAAGGAACAGGGCATTGACTGTTTATTACTCGGATAGGGTGAGTTATGAGGATGATGTCAAGGAAATATTGGAGAATGCTGGATTGTGGAATATGGTCTCAAAGCTTGACATCAGGGCCCTGCAGGAACTCATGGAATCAGAGGCGATTTCAGGGGAATTAAAGAAAGAGATAGAGAAATACAAGAAGGTAAAAACCATAAGAATGCTTAGAAAAAGGAAGATGAAGGATGAGGAGATGGATGTCAGCTAGGTGGTTCCATGATTGAGGATATGAAGAAGATGGCTGGAGAGAAGGCCGCTGAATATGTTAAAGACGGCATGGTAATTGGCCTAGGAACAGGAAGCACCGTATACTACACCATCCTTAAACTGGGCGATATGGTGAAAGACGGCCTTGATATAATAGGCATACCTACATCCAAGGAGACGGAAAATCTGGCCAGAAATCTCGGCATAAAGGTGGGAACCCTCACTGAGTACCCTGAAATAGACCTCACAATAGATGGCGCCGACGAAATAGACCCTGAGTTAAACCTCATAAAAGGAGGGGGCGGAGCCCTTCTTAGGGAGAAGATAGTGGCGTACGCCTCAAAAAAGGAGATAATAGTGGCTGATGAGCGCAAAATCGTGGAGAAACTTGGAGAAAGGTTTTATCTACCTGTGGAGGTTATCCCGTTCTCCGAGGGTGTGGTTTTTAGAAAGCTTGATGATATGGGTTTAAACCCAAAAGTCAGAATGAAAGATGGGGGGAAGTACATAACAGACAACGGGAACATGATAATAGACTGCCATACTGGCCCGATAAAAGACCCGAAAAACCTTGAAAAAGAGCTGAATATGATACCGGGAGTTGTGGAAAACGGGCTTTTTATAGGTCTTGCAGATATGGCAATTGTGGGCACAAAAAAGAAAATAAAGGTTTTAAAGGGAGTTTAGGAGTACTTCTTAAGCTCCCTGAGGTTTGTTTCCAGATCCTCTATCATCTTCTTTCTCTCAGCCTCAATCTCCCCTATTATCTTTGAGATAGGCTGAGCCAGCCTATAGGCGTGGACGGGCCTTCCTTTCCCCTGCTTCTTTATATCTCTCTTCTTTACCCAGCCCTTTTTCCTGAGGAACTGTATTGCAATTGAAACCTCAGGCTGCCTTAGGCCAGTATCTCTCTCAATCTCTATGGATTTCACCTCGTCCCTTTCTTTCAGATAGGCAAGGGTCTTCGCTATCTTGGGCTTTATGCCGTTTTTCACCAAGAGCTCGGCAAACTTCTCGTCGTATGGTGTTTTTCCTGCCATTTTATCACCTATTAATGCTATTAAATATGGGACTATATATAGCTTTCGACTATCATTGAACCCTATGATAAAATCACCCATATAAGCATATTTTTTCGCATAAATGCGCAATACACGGTTTATAGTGGAAAAAATATCTCTGTCGCTTATGACCTCAGATACTTTGTATTGTTGTACGCATATATGGAATTTCTGTCGCTTTCAAGAGCCAGCCCGAAGCGCTCCCTCGCTCCTTTTATATCCCCTTTTTTTGCAAGTATAACTCCTATGTTGTTGTTCGCAGGTGCGTACCTGAGATTTTCAGATGTGGATCTCTCCAAGGCATCCATCGCCCCGTCCTCATCCCCCATTAGATAAAGCAGGGCTCCGTAATTGTTCCATAAGAGGTAATCCCTCTCATCCGCGCTTATTCCCTTTTCAAAGGCATCTTTCGCATCCTCATACTCCTCTATATCCAGAAGAGATATTCCCAGAGCGTTCCAGACCCTTATCATTCCTTTATCAATATCTACAACCTTGCTGTACGACTGCACGCTCGCCCCTTCCCTCTCCATATCGCTCAGAACCTTTCCCCTCTTTATCCAGAGAATTTTGTTTCCTTTTTCCTCTTTAAGAACGGAGTTCAGTATTTCCAAAGCCTCATGGGGGCTCCCCGTGATTCTGCGGCTTTCGGCAATGTTCAGCAGGGCAACCCTGTAATGCTGGTCTATCTCCTTTGCCCTTGCAAATGCTTCCAGAGCGGTACTGTAATCACCAGCCATGAAAAGAGCCGCACCGTACATGTTCCATATCTCCTTTGAATTTGGCTTAGCTTCGGAGAGCGCTCTGAAACACTCAACAGCCTCATCGTACCTTTTCAGTTTATAGTATAATTCCCCCCGAGTCATCAGCTGACTGAGAGAGCTTATTCCTTCCATCAAATCACGCTTTTCATGCTCTTCCTTTTCTTCCTCCTTTTCCTCACTCTCCCCCATATTTTCTGGCTGGACTTCCTCAACCTTTTCTTCACCCCCTATTTCTTCAATCTTTTCCTCCTGCATCACCAGTTGATCGTATATCTCGCTCTCCTCGTCCTCTATGAGGGAGCGTATGTCCTCCACATTTTCTTCATCCACCTCTTCCAACTCACCAGATTCCTGCTCATAACTCTCGGTCTGAGCCTCGAAAATCTCGGCTATGTTCCCGCTTTCCTGCTCTATCTCCTCCCTTATATCCCTTATGTCCTTTATCTCCACCTCTTCTATCTCCTCTTCAGGCTCTTCCACCTGCTTTATGGCGCTCACTA
>JALSOU010000091.1 GCA_026986305.1 Thermoplasmata archaeon
AAAGGTCAGGGAGCTATCAAACGGGAGGCCAATTATAGACATGGTGGTGAGCGGATACAACCCGGTGACTGTTCAGGGTTGGTATGCCATAGTCTCTGGAAGCAATAACCTGCCATGGATGAAAGAAAAGGAGCCGGAGAAAAGCATGCCATCATGGGTGAGTGAGGAAAAACTGGATATCTTTGTGGATGATGTAATAAGGTCGTTGAAGGAGAGGCTCTCCTATTGGTGGGATTTTTAGGTGATGAAGTATGTAAGTGGGTTTCCGATGATTAGAGCTAGGATAAAACCCAATGTTATGGGGACGATGAATGGAATCTTTGGAGTAACCCATACCTCATCCATGCCTGAGTTTTCTATGGCATCCCAGTCTATCTCCATGTACTTTGTTGGAAAAAGAACCCTTTTAAGCTTTCCATCCACAATCCTCACCATTGGCCAGACCTTTTTCTTTTTAGCCTCTGCAACCTTCATTCTGTATCCTAGAAGCATCTCAGGGAAGGAAACATCGCCCTTCATCAGGTTTATGGCTAGGAAATATACAGGCATGAGAGCGACGATGAGGGATGCCAGAAAGAGAACAGTCAGTGAGAATGGAAAGAGAACGGAGATTTCACCTTCCAGACCATTGCCTGCCATTGAGAAAGGATATCTGTAAAACATTATGGATAGCATCACCATGGCCTTGGCATCGGCGGCGCCGTGTATTATGTTGAGAGAATACAGCAGGAAAAAGAAGACAGATATGCCTGTGGCTGAGAGCGCTCCGAGGAAAATCTGCTTTTCCCTGTAATTTCCATATCCCCAGAGGAGAACAGCTATTGCGCTCAGATACAGCAGGAAGAAAGGCCATGTCTTTTCCACATTCCTTAAATCGTCTCTCTCCACAAGGGCTTCAATCATCACCACAGCTATCGGAACCGAGAACAGAAGAAATTCCTTCCCTTCCTTATAGGCATCGAGAGAAAATAGAAAAAGAGCGGATAGGCCCATTATCCACCATATCCACGATGGTATCAGGCGGGTTTTAATGTCATGGTATGATGCGTAAATCAGGCAGGAGAGCGCTATCGCAATTCTGAGTATGTCAAGCACGGAAGGAGATGGGCGGGGTTTAATTAGTTTTTGCGGCTATTTCCATCATCCTACATCTCTCCGCAAAATCCTTTAACCCCAACGGCATCTTCCATCCATGCTCGTCAATGCAGACCTCCACATCCACAGCAGATTTTCAGGGGGAGTGAGCTCTTCCATGACTCTTGAGACTCTTTCAATAGAGTCAAAGAAGAAAGGAATAGACCTTCTCGGAACTGGAGATTGCCTGCATCCCCAGTGGATGAAGGAGATAAAATCCATGGAAAAGGTTGATGAGGGTACATATGAGCTGAACGGCATGAGATTCATACTTACCGATGAAATAGAGGATACCCATAGAGTGCACCACCTTCTTATTTTTCCCTCCCTCAGTGCCGCAGAGGATATGTATGAGAAGCTAAGATTCAGGAGCAACAACATAAATGAGGATGGAAGGCCGCATGTTTTCATGGAGGGTTGGGAGCTTGCAGAAATAGCTAGAGAGGTGGGGGCTTTAATAGGGCCATGTCATGCCTTTACACCATGGACCTCCATGTATGCTGCCCACGATTCTTTAAGGGAGTGTTACGGCGATATGGTGGATTATGTCTCATTTTTGGAGCTTGGGCTGAGCGCTGACTCTGACTATGGGGACCGCATTTCAGAACTGCACCGCCTAACATTTCTCACAAATTCAGACGCCCATTCACCGTATCCATTTAGGCTGGCCAGAGAGTTCAACCGCTTTGAGATGCGCGATATAACATTTGAAGAGCTTAAAATGGCAATACTTAGAAAAAAAGGAAGAAAACCCGTACTAAATGTAGGAATGCCACCTGAAGAGGGAAAATACAACGAAACAGCGTGTGTCAGGTGCTATCGCCATTTCTCTCTGGAAGAGGCAAAAGGACACAGATGGAAGTGCCCCTTCTGCGGGGGAAGGATAAAGAAAGGTGTGAAAGACAGGGTTAATGAGCTGGCAGACCTTGAAAAACCCGAGCATCCGGAGCACAGGCCGCCGTATCTGAAATTGATTCCTCTCGCGGAGATAATATCAATGGCTTTGGGTACATCATCTCCAACAACAAAAAAGGTTCAGAGGGAATGGGAAAGGCTGATAGAAAGCTTCAGAAATGAGGTGAATGTTTTAGTGGATGCCCCTCTTGAAGATGTGAGAAAAACAGCTATGCCCGAGGTCGCCGATGCTATTGAGAGGTTCAGAACCGGCAGAGTATATCTCAGACCCGGCGGTGGAGGGCAGTACGGAAAGATATCACTGGAACCTCTGGAGGAAGAACATGGAAGCTCACAGAAAACACTCTTTGACTTCTGAAATACGGCTTTATATGTTTCAGGCAGGTGAGGACGACCCTAAAAAATCCACTGGAAGAAAGCTTGCGAGGCACAATCTTGTGATCGAATACAGAAAGCTGAGCAGACTTCCAAAGGGCTCCATATTTCTTAACCCGTTCTCTGAGGACATTTTATGGAGAGGAGATAGAAGGATAGCGGTTATGAGGGGCATTTCTGCAGTTGATTCCTCATGGAATCGCGGAGAAAGAGGATATTTTGATATTAAAGACATGGAATCCCGCAGGTTGCCTATACTTCTGGCAGCAAATCCGATAAACTATGGAAGACCTTACAGGCTTAGCACGGCAGAGGCGTTCGCGGGAGCGCTCTACATCCTCGGATTTAAGGAGCAGGCTGAGAGAATCATGGCGAAGTTTCGGTGGGGAAAGCAGTTTTTCATACTCAATAAAGAACCTCTCGAGGCATACGCTGGCGCTGAAAGTCCTGAAAAGGTTCTGGAAGAGGAGAGGGATTTCTTCTGACTACAAAGCTTTTTAACATCCCTACAATTCTCTTCATATGGGCCTGTAGGGTAGTCTGGATATCCTTCCGGCCTTCGGAGCCGGAGACAGGGGTTCGAATCCCCTCAGGTCCGCTACGGCTTTTCCCCAGCGGAAAACCCGGGAAAAGGAACAGCAGGCTTTCAGCCTGCTTAGAGAATTTCCGAGATGCGCTTTGCCGAAGGTAAAGGGCACTTTTACAGGATTTTTCGAGCGAAGCGTTGGGAAAAATCCTTTCTGTATCCCCTCAGG
>JALSOU010000092.1 GCA_026986305.1 Thermoplasmata archaeon
ATGTAGTAAACGGGCTTTCCATTGACAGTATTGGTGGTATCTATATAGTGTGTATTCCAATACGATATATCAGAGCCCCATATCTCTATGTCAGAGTCGGACATTCTGTTGTATTTAATGAAAGCTCCCTTTGAGTATATGAGATCCACAGCAACACCGTCTGCAGATATCTCGTTTCCATAGAGATAGGCATAATTGGAAGACCTGAGATATATGCCTGTGCCTGTGTTTGATATTGTGTTGTTTTCTATTCTGGGGTTGTTTGGTGAATAGAGGTATATGCCATAATATGCAGTGTTATCTATGGTATTGTTATATATTGCCACATTGGATGATTGCTGGATGGAGTATATTCCGCTGTATTTGTCTGACATGGTATTGTCATATATTTTGTCTCCATATACTAAAGAATCTAAATATATGCAATAGTATCCGCTCCCTGAGATATTGTTTTTAAAAATCAATGAGTCTCTATCGCCCTCGCACCATATAGCTTTCTCTGAAGTGCCCTTAAATTCATTTCCCGATACAACTACATCGTGTGTGTGGTCAAGCCAGACATCATCGGATATCATAGTGTTGTTTGAAACCTCACAGGAATCCGATTTAGAAAGGAATATGCCTGAATTTCCATTGCTACCCACCGTATTCTTTATTATTTTATTTCCATCATATGCAATGCTCTCTCCACTGTCAAGGTGAAAACCGAACTGTGCATTTTTTATCACTGTATTGTTGTAGAATGTGTTGTTATAGCATAGATGCCATGCTCCTATTCCATCTCTTTTGTTGGAAAACACGGTATTGTTGCTGATATTATTGTTGCTGGATAAGGTGAGCATCATACCATCCAGATTCTGTCTAAAAACTGTGTTGTTGACTATGCGGTTCCCATCAGAGCACGCTAGTTCTATACCAACACTACCGCCATTTAAGGTCTGGTTTTCCACAGTCATTCCGGTGCAGTTTGCCAGAATAACTTCCCCCGCGCCAGCAGGCACGGCTCCACCTGTCTGGTTTTTGAAATAGTAAACAGGCTTTCCATTTACCGTGTTGTTTGTAGGGATATCGTGGGTGTTGAAGTACTCAACATGCTTTGTGGAATACTCATGCGCCCAGAAGAATATCCCATCTCCCTCCATACTGTTGTTGTAGAGCCTTATGTCTATAGAATCTGAAAGGTATATGCCGAATCTTTTATTATCATTAGATGTTGAATTTATAACCCTTCCGTGGGAGGAATGGAAAAAGGTTATGCCATCGCCCAGAATGCCAGAACCGCTGTTTGAGGAGGCGTTGGATTCAACTATCCACACATAGGAGCTGTGGTCCACAAATATTCCGTTTCCACTGTTGTTGGAGCTCACATTTATGAGTCCGCAACCAGAAACATTGTAGAGATACACGGCAGAATCCCTGAAATAAGGCTTTTGTATGCTGGAAGAGCTTCCTGTTTTTGCGTTATAGAAGCTGGAGTTCTTTATTATGAAATGTAGTGTGGTGTTGCCTACATATATGCAGTATCCATCTCCATCCCCATTTATACCGTAGTTCTCTATCACATACGGGTTTGCTTCGCTACCATCTCCCTGCCATCCCTCACTTGAAGCCATGGAAGAAAGGTCGCTATCGTTGTTTATCCTTATCGGCTCGTGGGAGGTCAGGGTGTTTGTTATCGGCTGTGTAGTTGATGATATTTCGCCCTCGCTGCTCGATCCTACACTTTCATCAACCATTATCAAGATTCCGCTCATAAGCATGAGCATTACTATCGCCATCGAAAAGGCCTTTTTCATGTTATCCCCGCACTACATCTTTTTTTGCTTTATATATCTTTTCATAGCTTATTTCCTATCTCGGCACAAACCTTAGAATTGCCCCTATACCTCCTATGGATTCCAGCCTTTTGCCCGGCTCTCCAAACTCGCTTATTATTATGACCTTAGCTCCGGAGTCCTCAGCCAGTTTCATGTACTCCTCTCCTTCCTCTGTGCGCATCAATCTGCTGCTTATCAGAAGCTTTTCCACAGCCCCCTGTTCTAGAAAGCTCCTGACATCCTCTTTTCCATAAGCATAGGCACCGTTCTTTGATATCTCAACAAAGAGTCTCTCAACCTCACGGGTTTCCACAGCCATCCTTGAATTCTCAAGTATATCTGCACCCACCTTTTTCATCACTTCATTTACTCCAACAGTTCCTCCGTGTGAGGCTGCATATATGTGAGCTCTCCTCAACAGCTCTGGATTTTTATCCTTCGCCCATGAGTAAAACTCCTCCTTTGTGAATCCTGGGCCAATTATAAGAAGCTCTCCTCCCTTGTAGAATTCGCGGAGCGCATCCAGAACCTTTTGAAAGAAGTCCTCCTTTTTAGAGGAGGTGTACTGTTTTCCTGTCCCTGAGGAAGATATGCTGGCGATTCTTTTTATTCCATACTCTCTCAAAACTATTATTTCAGCCTCATTGTCTTCCAGCGTAAGAAAGGTGATGAGTGGGCGCTCCACTGACTTAACAGCTTCCTCCAGCCTTTTAAGGTGCTTTTTCTCCCATTTGTCCTTTATTATGGACAGCTCTGAGCCAACAGTTATGTTGAATGTATGATGCTCCCCTATGTCCTGTGGGCCATGCTCAATTACCCCGAGGATCCTCAGCCTATCGGTGAATTCGTGGAATTCAACCTTTTCCACCCTTATTCCAAGGCGCATCGTCTTTTTCTCCCCCCTCTCAGCCCTTATCCTGTCTGCCTGCTTTTCCTCCCTTCTCTGGGTTATTGAGAACACAAGATCGCCGGGCTCAACTATGTTATAAAGATGCCAGAGATCATCCTCTACCTCAACCCTCAGCTTTATCTCGCCGTTTTTGAGGTCCTTGTAAAGAACTTTCATGCACCTGCAACTGCGATGTGTTAAACTATTTTTCGCATGCCCGCAAATCTTTATAACTCTGGAAATTATCTTCGCCCGAATGAAAACGATTGTTTCGGCAGGAGACCTTGAAAAATACGCATACTGCCCCTTGAGCTGGTGGCTGAGCAGGGAAGAGAGGGGACATACGGAGGAGCAGGAGAAGGGGATTGAGAAACACAGTGAGATAGAGAAAAAGATAGAAGATATAGCGCTGAAAGAGAGAGAATCCGCATATCTCGG
>JALSOU010000093.1 GCA_026986305.1 Thermoplasmata archaeon
ATATCGTGGATTCCTGAGACCGTAGGCTCGGTTATTATGAGGACTGCATCTACCCCAGTTATAGCTGAAGTCACAGGGCAACCTATCCCCGGAGGTCCGTCTATTATCACATAGGGATAATCCTCCTTTTCAGCTATTATCCTCGCTTTGTTCCTTACCACAGTTACAAGCTTTCCTGAATTCTCTTCGCCGATATCCAGCTTTGCGTGTACCATCGGTCCGTATTCTGTCTCAGAAACATACCAGTGACCAGATAGATTTGGCTTCATCTCTATTGCCTTGGTTGGACATACATAGGCACAGAATCCACAACCATCGCATTTGAATGGATCTATGTTGAAGAGCTCATCAACAGCATCAAACCTGCATACCTGCCTGCACAAACCGCAGTCTATGCACTTTGAATCGTCCTTAACTGCCCTCTCTCCCCCGTAGAAATCGCCGCTCTCTTTTATCTCAGGATGAAGGATCAGGTGAAGGTCTGGAGCATCCACATCGCAGTCCGCTATCACCTTATTCTTTTCCAGGGTTGCTATGGCTGCGGTTATGCTGGTTTTTCCTGTTCCTCCTTTTCCGCTTATTATCGTGATCTGCTTCATGCACTACCCAATTCGCTGGATGATAAGAAATTTTTGCCGAAGATGGGACTGAAAAACTTTAATTAACCGTGGGTATGGAAGGGCGTGCGACTTATTACAAAGTGGTTCGGAGTCTTCCTTGTCTACGGCTCAGAGATAAAGGAATATCGGCTGTTTCCAAAGGAGCCTGGGGAGATTGCGGAGCGCCTGATTAAAATAAGGAGGGGCGAGGTTCTTGAGGAGGAAAGGGAGTTCTCATCTTATGGGCCTAGGGTGGGTGAAAGGAGGCTTTCTGAGATAGGGAAGTACAAAGAAGAAAAGAGGGTGGTGCAGATAAATCCGGAAGATTACGGCTTCAATGCCGAGCTTTTGCACAATGCCCTCATCATAGCTGGAAAAAAGGCTGTGGAAGATTCAAAAAGACCTTCTGACGACATAATACAGTGTGTGAATGCCATAGACGAGGTCATAGAGGCGCAGAACCTTCTCTCAGAAAGGCTGAAAGAATGGTACGGCTATCACTTTCCCTTTGATGAAGCTGTGGAAGGCAAGAAGGTTAAAGAGACAGGTGGAGGGTTGAAATCCCTGAATTCTCTCGTGAATAAGCTGGCTGAGACCAGAGCTGAGCTTGAAAAATACCTGAAAGAGCTCATGGAAAAAGAGGCGCCGAATCTGAGCGCTCTTGTTGGACCTAGCATAGGTGCTAGGTTGATAGCACTTGCAGGCGGCCTTGAAAGCCTTGCATCCATGCCTTCCAGTACCATACAGGTTTTAGGAGCTGAGAACGCATTTTTCAGGTATCTTAAAGATGGAAAAAACCCCCCGAAACATGGGATAATATACCAGCATCCTCTGATTCACAAGGCGAGAAAGGACAACAGGGGGAAGATTTCAAGGTTCATGGCTGGGAAGATAAGGATAGCAGCGGCTGTTGATGCAAACAAAGGGGATTTCATAGGAGACTCCCTGCTTGAAGCTGTGAGGGAGCGCTCCGAAGAGCTGGAAAAAAGGCCTAAAAGGAAGAAAAAGAAGAGAAAGAAGAGATGACGCCGTTTATGTACTGTATGTGGACAATGCCTAGAAGGGCGAGTATTCCTATTACTATTGCTCCAAGTATTATTAGGAACAGGACCAGCCTTATCAGGCCGAATAGGAGCTTTGGAACCAGTATTAGAAGTATGAGCAGTATGGCTAGTACCAGCAGACAGGACATGATTGGAGATTGCTTTTCTCTATTTAATATTTTTCTGCTCCTGTATCGCCATCTTTTTAATACCCTTTTCCATCCCCCTCTGTGCAGCGAATACCCACAGGCGTCTCAGACCTTGACAGCATAATAAAAGGCGGAGTTCCAGCAGGCTCAACAGTCCTATTATTCGGTGAGTTAGGGGCGGGAAACATAGATTTCGCCTATACTTCCGCTGCGAAGCTCATACTTGCGAAGATGTACCCTGAGAGAAAGGAGAGCCTTTTGGGTTATTATGCGCGGAGCGCCAAAATCCCTGAGAATATGATATACATAACATTTTCAAGGTCAAAGGACGACATACTAATGGAGATAAAGAACGCCTTCTCCAAGGAGTTTTTTGAGGCTATATCTTCCAATATGGTATTCAAGGACTTCTCAGGAGAATATTTCAGAGGCACCGTAGTTCCTTCAAGGTGGAGCGGAAGCTCAGTCCCTTCATTCCTTAGCGGTTCTGGGGAGAGAAACATACTGGAAGCCTTTGTTAACTATGTGGATTCGGTAGGTGAAGATTCCATGATAATCGTGGATTCCCTAACAGACCTCCTAATCAGCGATTCCATAAACCCAAAGGATGTGGTCATGACTCTGAAAGGGCTTCAGAGAGTCTCAAAGAAGTGGAAGGGTGTGATATACTTCCTTCTGACCAGAGAAGTTGTGGACAAAAAGATAGAGCACATGATAGTTGATTCTGTAGATGGGGTGTTTTCATTCACATGGTCAAAGCAGGAGAGGAGCTCCAGAAGGCAGAGATACCTCTATGTGGAGAAGTTCACCAGCCTCTTCCCGCATCTTGGGGAGAGCAAGATAGCCAGATTTGTTACAATGGTGACTGCGGACGGCGGCTATATTGTTATAAACATGGAAAGGATATAGTGGTAACATGGAAAAGGTAAGCACAGGAATAGAAGGGCTTGACCTCATGCTTGGCGGCGGAATACCGAAAGGGCATGTGGTAGCCGTGGTTGGTACATACGGAACAGGAAAGAGCACATTCGGACTCCAGTTCATAAACGAAGGCCTTAAAAACGGAGAGAATGGCTTCTTCCTAAGCCTTGAAGAGGATGTGGATTCAATAATAGAAACGGCGGCTTCCTTCGGATGGGATTTCCAGAAATACATGGATGAAAACCGCCTCGCAATATTCAAGATAGAGCCGGGAGATGCGGCCACAGCTATAAAGAAGATACAGAGCGAGCTGCCAGAGTACATAAAGTCCTTCGGCGCCAAGCGCTTCGTCCTTGACTCAGCTTCCTTGCTTGAAATGACCTTTGATTCCAGAAAGGATGCACGCACAAACCTATTCT